>JAFNGF010000150.1 GCA_017885385.1 Planctomycetota bacterium | reverse complement strand
TTTTTGGGGGCAAATTTCTAAAAAAGTCGGATTTTCCGGGATATTTTTCGGGTGATCTTTGGGGTCAATCCTTGTTTTTAGCTCAAAAATGAGGGCAACATGTCACTACAATCGATACGGTCGTTAAATCTTTCCTAAGTTACGCTCGAAAATGAGCAAAAAATGACCAAAAAGTGACGAAAAATGACAAGAAATGAATGGTTTTTAACAAGAATGAACAAAAAATGAGAGGTTTTGAACAGGTTTTTTAGGGTAAACCGGAAAAGCGACCCTAAAAAAGAGGCCCTGTTAAAATGGAGAAAATAAAAGAAATTAGCCACAGGGCGATCAGCCCCCCTGCTCGGGGAGAGCACCGAGAACACAGAGAAATATAGGCACGAATCCATTCGACTATGCTCAGGACGAGGTAACACAGATTTTTTAGCCACAGAGGCCACCGAAAACACAGAGAAATACAGCCACGAATCCATTCGACCGTGCTCAGGATAGAAAGGCACGAAAAAGACACAAAGAGAATCAAGACCGTAGACTATCTTTTAGTTTGACGGGAATTACGGTTTTGGGGTCGGTCAGACACAGATTTTTTTGCCACAGAGGTCACAGAGAAAAAGAGACACGGACTGCCCAGATTAACACGGATTTTTTTGCTACAGAGGACAGATAACGGAGGACCGAAGACGGACGGATATGGGTTAAGGTTTAGCCGGCACATCCTTCGACCCGGCTCTCCCGATCAGGGATGGCCGAGCCAAGGACGGGCCTGTGGTGCCGGCAGACGCGCGACGACGATATTATCATGCGGAAAAATACCATTCGTTCGACCNNTCGGCAGGCTCAGGACAGGCTCTGAGCAAAACCTGCACTGAGACCGTTCGGCCAGGCGAGCGCCAAGGTCGTGTGCCCGGCAAAGGCTTAAGTCAAGGCCCGGCCCTAATGACTGCCCAGGTCAAAATGCGTATGGTGTCCCTGGAATTCCTACGCAATCCCATGTTGCGAGCAGATGTATTGAAAAAGGAAATCCCCGCCGAGGACCGGGCGGACCTGATCCAATGGGATGCGCGTCCACGACCGTGCGCATTCGGGATGGCTACAACAGACCGAAAGTTCCTTGCCGAGCCCGATCGCCAGGTTAGAATCNNCCGCCAAGTACGAAGCGCGTCTCTTGCGGTTTGAGCTTGTGGAAAACCTGGATGATCTTGAACCGAGTCTCCATTAACTCCTCGCCGAACTCCCCGATGACGAAGACTTTCGGCTTCACGCGTTGGAGAAGGCGAAAGCACCCCTTGGTCCCGAGGTGGTTTTTCAAATCCGTCTTCAGAAATCCTCCTGTGTCTACGTCCTTGCCTGCGTCCGCTGCCCCTTCCCCTTTTCCGCCCATGCTCGCCTTTTCTTCCCCGACTTCGATAGTCCCCAGATGAGCGACCATTACATCGCAGGCGGTAAAGCTCTCGGGAAGCGACTCGATCCATTTCGAATCCGACGTGATCCCAATGCGCACGACCGGTCCGCTCTCATCCTTCAGCACGAAGACTAATCCAATCGCCTCCTCATCGCGTCCGTTGATGTCCAAGTGTTGTGCGGGAACTGCCTGGACGTCGATAAAATCGGTAATCCGCTTGGCGTCGCCACCCCGCTCCAGTTGTGTGGGATTGCGGGAGCAGCCCGAGGTCTTGAGGTATTCGCTGTACTTCATGAATGCGGAGTAGCAGGCAAGGAAGCGAATCCGCCGGAAATCCTTGTTTGGCGGATGGGGTTTGAATCCCTTTGCACGGTTGTATCGGTAGTTCAGATCGACCAGCGACTCCACGTCGCGGGTGTGGTCCAGGTGGCAATGTGTGATAATAACCGTGTTCACGTCGGCGATGGACAACCCTTTCCGATACAGTTGGGTGACGAAGTCCACGCCCGGATCGATTACGATCCCGTGTCCTTTCCACACGAGGAAGTAGCCGCCCCCGAGTCGCTCATCCGGTCCCGGACCGCCCTGCCCGCGAAATTCTTGCCGAAGAATGGGGGAGAAGGAGTTCCAGTCCCTGAGCACGAGCAGCATGTTGTCCGCGCCGCCCTCGCCGACGATCCGGGATTTGCCAACCAACTTAGTAATCTGTTTCTTGAATCCCATCTTCTTGTCCCGAATAGTCGGCAGGTCGTTCTTCATCGCCTCGAACAAATCGGTGACGAGTGCCTCGTCGGACGATCGGTCTGCCTGCTCGCGTTCATCCTCCGGTTCCCCGGCTTCCTCCGATTCGATCATCCGCTCGGCCCGCTCGACCCAGGATTCTGCTACCTCCTTCCATGGCGATTCAAGTCCCAACTCAATTGCACGACGGAACGCATCCGCAGTACCAACAGATCTTCCTTGCTGCCATTGCAGTAGGCCAAGGTTGTAAACAAATCCTGGTTGCTGCGGGTCGAACTCAATTGCCTTCTCGTACGCTGCCAGCGCCTCGTCGTAGCGCTTCTGATCTGCCAGGACGGTGCCCTTGCCGTTCCACGGAGAGGCAAATTCGGGGTCGAGCGCGATCGACTTCTCGTAGGCCGCCAGCGCCTCGTCGTAGCGCTTCTGGTCACACAGGACGTTGCCCTTGCCGTACCACGCATAGGCGTTTTGGGGGTCGAGCGCGAGTGCCTCTTCGAAGAACGCGAGTGCGGCTTCCATATCCTCACGCAACGAAGCCAACATTCCATCGGCGAATTTTTTCCAGGCCGAAGCGCCCGCCGCTGCGGCCATGTCGCCAACGTCCTCGAAGAACGCGATGCGATCGGTTTTCTTGTGAATGTACCTGTATTCATGCAGATACCGTTCGCGCATAGTTTCAATAGTCTCGCATCGGTCGCCTGTCATCGCAAGACCTCCCTTAGGGTCCCTGGGGACACCCATGTTGTGCAAGGAATTAAAGGGCTAAGCCGTATTGTAGGGGCAAGTCGCCGGAAATGCAAATGAGAATCGGGGGCTTGCGTATTTGGATACGTGGGCTGAGGGTTTGGAAGCGACTCTCTGAACCAGGAAGGACTAAAGAAGCGCCCGTATTTTATGCAATCATATCTGCTCTAAGCCTCGCATTAGGCGACAGAGGACTGAAGGTAATGGGCGATGCAGGGCTTGAACCTGCGACCTCCTGCGTGTAAAGCAGGCGCTCTATCCAACTGAGCTAATCGCCCTTACTCTGAGCAAGAGAATAATATACTCTTACCCCTTGCGTCAATCCCCACATGATTTTATACTTATATCCGGCGGTTGTTCGTCAGTCCAGTCGCTATCGGCGTGGGAATTCGAGGTGCTTTATGACAGTGCTTGATGTGATTCGCAAAAGGTATTCCTGCCGGGCATACCAGGATAAGCCGATAGAACGGGAAAAGCTCGAACAGATTCTTGAGGCCGCCCGGCTTGCACCATCAGCAAAAAACTTGCAGGATTGGCGTTTTGTGGTGGTTACAGATAAAGAAACCAAGCGCAAGATCGCCCAAGCTGCGAATAACCAAACCTTTCTCCAAAACGCTGGGGCGATAATTGTTGCCTGCAGCGTGAGCAACGAGGTGATGCGATGCGGCCAGGCGGTCGGCCCGATCGACGTAGCTATCGCGCTCGAACATATCGCCTTGCAGGCAGCGGAGTTGGGACTTGCAACCTGCTGGATCGGCTCGTTCTACCCGGAAAAAGTCCGACCCATTGTGGGCATTCCAGAAGATGTTGCTATAATTGAATTGATGGCTGTCGGTTATCCAGCCGACAGCAAAAAAGAACCGCGGCGCGAGTCGCTTGATAAGATAGTTTGCTACGAAAAATGGCGGTTCTAAGTCGTTGCGCTTCAGCAACTTAGCCAGAGTCGGGTGCAGGTTTGGCCTCTCAAAGGTTTTCACAAAATAGGGCATATAGGTAAACTTGGGGACGTGGTATAACGGGAGCACGCCGCGGTCGCATCGCGGAAATGGGGGTTCGATTCCCCCCGTCTCCAGTCTTCGTTCGCCGATAGTGCAAATCCATCTTGACATTGGCTTTGGCTTTAATTGGCTTTGATTGGCTTTGTTTTTGCCGAGTCTCCAGACGCCTAAATTCTCATATCCCTTTTTACTATAGCGTTTTACGCTCATTTGGCCTTTTCGGAAATTGGCTTTGTTTTGCATAATTTAGTAAAAATGATCGCCGCCTTCTTAGCATTAACCACGGATTCCACGGATAAACACGGATTGAGTGAATGCGTTTATGGGCTTCTCCTTTACCCATCCTCTCATACGCTCATCTACTTACACAGCGTGTTTTAACGTTTAACTTCTAACCCATAAGCTTTTAGCTTATTTGTTATGTATATATTATACCAATTGCATTTAATAATAGCGCTTAGCCCTGGAAATTTGAATGTACCGGTGTTCGAGATTGCTTCGCCACGCTCGCAATGACATTTTTTGAGTTCCTACGCACTGCGCATTAAATAAATGCAATTGGTATTATACCCGATAAGCCGCTTTTTCTCAAGCGAATTCCCGACAAAATCTCCGTGACTACATACGGTATTGCGCGAAGCGCATTCGACTTCGCTCAGGGCAAGCTCTAAACGCAGTTGAAGGGACAGGGTTTCGCATTATCGGGCGGGGATTGTTTTATATCTGGCTGAATTTTAGCCGATAGGATTATAATGGGTCCACACCGATGCGGATGCACCTGCACTTTGGCATGATTAGAAAGAAGGAAAACGGTCTTACGACTTCCTTCGATTATCGGGCGGAAATTGATATAATTGGCTGAATTTCAGCCGATAAATAAGGTGGATGGGAAAATACTCATTTTAGGTTCGTGCGGGTAGTCGGATGCTATAGTTAGTTGTGGCACACGTTTGATTTCTGGTAACTTTTGAAGCGTTAATCAGAAACTTTGGGGGCGTTGTCACTATTTCAGTAGGAGAATTTTTTCACTGGGTATTAGCATTTATCAATCTTTTAATTGTATTAAGAATTATGCGTTACAAACTAAGAAACTTTGAGATAAGAAGCGAAAATGCCGCGAAACCAACTTTACGGCCTTCAAAGACAGTCGTGGAATGGATAAAGCGCATGCACAGTGTAAAGAGTATTTTGGATTTAGGGTGTGGAAAGCTAAGGTATGCAAGATACTTAGCAGAGAAGTGTAATCACCTGGATCTAGTCGATTCGTTAGTCCAAATTGAGCGACATCAGATGATTGGTAACCAACGTACAACAGTGAAAAACTATACAGCAAAATACTTGTCTAACAGCGATGTGTATTGCATACAAGAGTTTTTAGAAAAACCTAGGCGAAAATATGATCTTGTCTTATGTGCCAATATGATTTCTGCGATACCCTCCAAACCTATTCGGACCAAGACTTTGAGAAGCGTTCTCACGTGCCTGAAAACAAGAGGGCGTATTCTTGTAGTGAACCAGTATACGAATTCATATTTCAAGCGGGTAATCAACTCGGTAAGGGCGACGCCACATCTTGACGGATACATACTATATTCCGACAGAGGAATTTATTACTACGGTATATTACCCGAGAAAAAAATGGCCAGGATTCTATTGGGGTGTGGATTTAGAGTTATCGATACCTGGAGAAGTGGCCAATCATCATTTGTTCTTGCGGGTAGAAAGTAATTTTTCGGGGAGAATATTAATGATGAAGATAATTGGTCAACCAGAAAGCTACTCTGACATGCTGGAAAGGATATTCATATTTACCTTGGGCAACGGCATAATTTGTACAATCTATCTTGGCGTTTCATTGCCATGGATAAAGAACTTGCTTGATTCGTTTAGAAGAGAAGTTGATATCGGCCCGTTTACGGGATTAAAAGTTTTGTATGCAGCTATTCCGTTCATATTTTCTCTGTTATCCAGAATTTTTAAGCTGCACGACAGAATTTCCGACCTTTTAAGATTAAGGCTCAGGTTTGACACGAGGCATATATTGATCCCATTAGCTCAAGGAGTTGGATCAGATGTGAATTCAGAGCAAATAAAAAAGAGCCGGAACGATTTGATGTACAAAGTGTTTTATCCATATGCAGGTTTTAAAGATCCTGTGATTGATGCGCAGCTTGTTAGAACAGCTCTGGACAATTGGGGATGGTTATGGGTCGAAGTAGAGGCGTGGTTTCTTTGGGTCTTAACATCGCTAATCTTTCTAACGACGCAAAAGAGAATGCAGTCATTAATCTGTCTTGGCGTCGCGTTAGTCTTGATTTGCCTTGGGCTTTATCAATATATAATGTGTATCAAGTCTGCTAAAGCAGAGATAAACGCGATCCTCGATGATAACAAACGAAAAAAAGAAATTTTAGAACGTTTCTCCGTTCTTCAGAAAAGACCGAAAGATGACAAAAGAAAGTGATAGATTGCCAGATAATCTGTATGTTGCGAGATTCCTTGTATTAGACAGGGAGAAAATTGGGTAGAAAGCAGAGATTTTTGAACTATGCCGGATAGGGATGTACAGACGATACGAGACTTGATTTTTTATCAGTATGCCAAGAGCATCGCACGCAGAGCGGAAAAAGAGAATACGGGCGGGAGAAATCCTAAGCCCTGAAATTCAACCACCCGAACTCACGGAGAACGGCGGGCACGGCCCGCCCTACCATACGCATGGGCAGCGAACCTGCGCCATCCCAGCGACAAAACTAATCCACAGGATCGAAAGGAATTGGCAAGGCCCCAGAGCAGTACTCTGTCATGATTGATTCTGTGACTTGTCATTCCCGCGAAAGCGGGAATCCAAAATTACCGGCGTCCTGGATTCCGCATCAAGTGCGGAATGACAACCTACGTAATCGAACTTCATAGACTACTAGATCCTTCGACTCCACTCTGTTCCGCTCAGGATGACAGAGCGGGGCAAAGATACGGAGGCCCGGGACCTGACGCTGCATATCCGAACTCTATTACTGCTTCTCGCAGGCTGAACCTGCGGGTAGAATCTACTACGACACTGTCGAAATGCTCGGCTGTGAGAGACCCCGCAATGAACCCGTCCTGAGCCGGGTCGAAGGATTCCGGGGCTAAATAGTAAGACGAGAAAAGTTATGAAGAAAATACTTGCCGTCGTAGGAAGTCCACGCAAAAACGGAAATACACATATACTGGTCAGAAAAATAGCCGAAGGCGCCAAAGCAAAAGGAGCTGCGGTCGAGGAGCTACTCTTAGGCGAACTGAGCATCAAAGAGTGTGACGGATGCCACCGCTGCTGGAAGACGGAAAGCTGCACCAAGAAAGACGATATGTGCGGTATCTATCCAAAGATTGCCGAAAGCGATGCCATTATCTTCGGTACGCCGGTCTACTGGTACGGGCCGACCGGCTTGATGAAGCTTTTCATAGACCGTTTCGTCTACTTCAATTCGCCAGGTAACAGAGGCAAGATAAAGGGTAAATCCGCGGTGATAGCGGTTCCATTCGAGGAAGAGAATCCCAAGGCAGCCCACCTTGTAGTCGAACTTTTCCAGAAGAGCTTTGAGTACCTGGAAATGAAACTGGTCGGCAAAATCATTGCCCCCGGCGTCAGCGAAAAAGGTGACATCCTGCAGAAGCCGGAGCTTTTGGCAAGGGCATATAAACTCGGCCAGGCTTTAGCCGACCGGTGACCGGAACGAACCACGACCGAGCGATAGACGACAAATTATTATGGGAGGCCTTATCAATGAGAACTGCCGGCATTATAATTATTGCACTGGCGTGTCTTGGAATGCTATTGACTTTTGTTAGCCAGGTGAGTGCCCTTATCATCCAGGGTGCCCGAGCCCACATGGGTGTTACGCCTTGGCTGTATCTTATCGCTGCTCAGCCGTATCATCTGATATGGATATTTGTGGGCGTCGGCTTTATCGCCCTGGATAACAAGCTCGATAAGATCGCAAAAGGCCAGTAGTAACGCGTGCCTGCGACTGAGTGTTTGTAAGTGGCGGCCCCTGATAGTCCAGGTCGCGGAATTCACTGAATTTGCCATTCCACGCTCGGTGCGGAATGCGGACGGGTCGGATAATTCTGGATTCCTGCTTCCGCAGGAATGACAGAGTCGATTGACCTACGATGGCGAAGTAAAATGCAATGCGGACTTCAGAAACACGTTTGAAAGGAGTAACACAATGAAGCGATGCGTTTTAGCAATAGTGCTGGCGGCGATGGTTTTCACGCCGGCGGCGTTCTGCCAGGAGCCTGGGCCGGAAGACTTCGAACGCCAGATGCAAATGCGCGAAAGAGAAATGGAAGTGCAAGGCCGACAGGCGAAAATGGAAATGGACCGGCGAATGGCTGAGCTGGAACTTGCCAAGCGGAAAATGGAGCTGGCACAGATGGAAAAAGCCCGGAGGCACGGGCCAGGCCCCCTGCTGCTACTTGGGATCGTGGCCGTGCATATCCTTGCGGCGGTCTGGGTGAACAAGGATATACGCCAGCGAGGCTGCGGCTCCGGCTTGTGGGTGCTGATATCGCTTCTGGCAGGCTTACTGGGGACATTGGTCTACGCAGTTGTGCGCCTGGGCGACGGCGAGAAAAAGAGGGCGTAGGCACGCGTTGAGCCATCGCCGGCACGGCGACGCTAAACAATAACAGGTGGACCGTTGCCGCTCCGGCAACGGCTAAACATTACCTATGGCGGGAAAGGTCTACATAGGCGTGGCGGGCTGGTCGTATCCGGACTGGAATGGGATTGTCTATACCGAGCCGAAAATCGACCAGCTTGAATTCGTCAGCAGATTTGTGGACTGCGTTGAGGTCAATAGCACTTTTTATCGCCCGCCCTTTGAGAAAACCACCGCATCGTGGCTGGCGAGGACCGAGCAAAAGCAGAATTTTTTCTTTACTGCAAAACTGCACCGAGATTTTACCCACGAGGGCAAAATTGACGCTCAACTGGTAAAGGAATTTCACAAGGGCTTTGAGCCACTTTTGCAGGCGGATAAATTCAAGCATCTTCTGGTGCAGTTCAAATGGGATTTTGCTGATAGCCCGGAGAGCCGGCAGCATCTGGCAAAAATAATTGAGAACTTTTCCGACGTCTTCGACCTGGCGGTAGAAGTCAGGCATAAATCCTGGGAGCAGGATGATGCCCTGGAATTTCTGCGAGGGCTGGGCGTCTCGGTCTGCAACCTTGATTACCCGGTGACGTGGAACTCGTTCAATATGAAGCACTGCACGGTGGGCACAAACGGTTATTTTCGGATGCACGGCAGAAACAGGGAAAAGTGGTTCAGCAAAGATGCTGGCAGAGACGAAACCTACAATTACTATTACAATAAGCAGGAGCTTGGCCAGATAAAAAGTAGGATCGACCGATTGGCTGAGGCCTTTGCAACACTGACCGTGATCGCCAACAATCACTATCGAGGTGCCGAGCTTGCCAATGCCATTGAGCTAAAGGCACTCCTCAGCGGCCAAAAGCAGCCCGTGCCGGATGGCTTGGTGAAAACGTATCCGAATCTGGCATCGGTCGCATTACAATAGGAAACCCCCCAATAAATTGGGGCACGGAAAACCCCCCAATAAATTGGGGGGCTAAATATGTAGAAGATATGGATATCTACAATCTCGTTAGTTTCGCGGGGATATTCGTTCTGACGGGCTTTGCGTGGGTTCTGTCGGCCGACAGAAAAAATATGAACTGGCGGGTTATTTTCTGGGGGATCGGCCTACAAATTTTAGTGGCCGCTTTCATCTTCCTTGTCCCTGCGGGCACTAAGGTATTTTTGCTGGTCAATGATGTGGTGGTAAAGATTCTGGACTCGGCCTCGGCAGGGGCAGAGTTCGTATTCGGGCGCCTGGCGATTCCGCCGGGCCAGGAAAGCGAAACCGGTGAAAAGTCACTCGGCACTATCCTGGCTTTTCAAGCTTTTCCCACCATTATTTTCTTCTCGGCTCTAATCGCGATTCTGTACTACTTAAAGATAATGCCTTTGATTATCAGCACCTTCGCTTATGTGTTTACCAAGCTGATGAGAATATCGGGTGCGGAGTCCTTAGTCGCAGCCAGCGAAATCTTTGTAGGAATCGAGTCCAATCTGACCGTTAAGCCGTATCTGGCCAAAATGACGCAGTCGGAGTTCTGCACTGTTCTGACCGCCGGGATGGCGACAGTCTCATCGAACGTCTTGGCGCTATACGTCTTGCGCCTTGAACCTCAGTTTCCCAAGATTGCCGGGCATTTGGTCTCGGCGTCGCTGCTTGCAGCTCCGGCGGCAGTTGTAATGTCGAAGATCATTTTGCCCGAAAGCGATAAGCCCATAACGCTGGGCGTGCACATCCAGCCCTTCTATGAAAGGGAAACGAATCTGTTCGAGGCAATCATCAATGGAGCGAACGCCGGGGTCAAGATGATTGTCGGAATTGTGGCACTCCTGATAGCGGTGCTGGGTCTTGTGGCACTGGTCGACCTTGTCTTATCGGGGATAGGCGGCGGAATAAATTCGGCGCTCGGCCTGCACGGCCACTGGTCCTTGAAGGCAATCCTCGGTTACATCTTTTATCCGTTTACCCTGATTCTGGGCGTGCCGTTAGCGGATGTTGGGCAGATTTCTAAAATCATCGGTGAGCGGGCAATTGTCACTGAGGTTACAGCTTATAATGATTTAGCAGCCGCTTTGGAGCAGAAGCTGCTACAGTATCCGCAGCGTTCCGCGGTGGTGGCTACGTATGCGCTATGTGGATTCGCTCACTTCGCCTCGATGGCTATCTTTGTTGGGGGCATTTCTGCGCTGGCGCCGGAACGAACCCGCAACATAGCAGCAGTTGCACTTCGCGCACTGCTGGCAGCGACGTTAGCTTGTCTTATGACGGCGTGCGTGGCCGGCACATTCTTTACGCAAGGCAAAGCGTCCATTCTATTTGGGGACTGACATGTTCGTCAGACAGTTGAAAGATTGCCCGCAGCTCATAGCGGGCGACGGTTCGGTTTTGCGCGAGCTGTTGCACCCGGAAAAGGCGTCCCTGCAAATTCGTTACAGCCTGGCGCACGCCAAAGTCGAGCCAGGCCAGACCACCACGCCGCACAGACTCATGGCCTCAGAGGTGTATTACATAATAGCCGGACAAGGCCTGATGCACATCGATGAGGAATCTTTTGAAGTTGTGCCGCAATGCGCCGTCTATATCCCGCCGCGCTCGACGCAATATGTTGAAAACACGGGCGATTGCGACCTGGAGTTCTTGTGCATAGTCGACCCGGCGTGGAAAAAACAGTATGAGGAGGTATTTAATCGCCTATGAGCAAAATAGCAGTAGATGTAGTGTTGCTGCCGTCGGATGAAATGACGGGCAAAGCAATCCAGGCAAATGCTGAGCTGGTAGAGAGATTTGGCAGAAAAATCGTGCTGAAAAGAGAGAGCTGCCTGCCGCACATTTCTCTGGCTATGGGCTGTATTGACCAAAGAGACATCACGCCGATCGGCAGGCTTTTAGAGCTGGCAGCAAAAGAAAGCCCGTTGGGTGAATTGATGGTTACCGGCATCCGAACCTCGACAAACGCCAGAGGCGAAAAGGTCTCCGTTTTCGAGGTGGAGAAAACCAGAGACCTTCAGTCTCTTCATGAAAAGATCATGAGGAAAATGACGCCATATTTTAACTGCGGTGTAACCGGAGAAATGATTTACGGCGACGAAGAAGTCGCTGAGACTACTTTGCTGTGGATCAAGAACTATGTGAAAAAAGCGAGCTTCACGAATTTTTTCCCGCACATAACGATTGGGTTCGGCGAAATAGAGAGCGAGGCATTTCCGATAACATTTGCCCCTTCAAAACTTGCCTTATGCCACCTGGGAAACCACTGTACCTGCCGCGAGATTCTTGCGTCTGTTGACTTTTGATGCCGGCTGCATCGCGTGGCTTGACAGACGTACCGAAACGTCCGAGAACACAGAAGCTCAGGCATCTGGAATGTATGGGTCAAGTCTTTGAGAAATCACTGATTATGCTTTTTGGTCAGGCTCGAAGGCTCTGACTGTGTTCTTCCCGGCCTGCTTGGCGGTATACAGGGCCTGGTCAGAACGGCTGGTAATATCTTCCGGGTTGCTGTCCGCATCATACTGACCGAGACCCACACTGATGGATAGCGGTATCTGCTCTTTTTGCCAGGTGGTTGGCGTGCGCGAAACTACCTCAACCATACGCTCGCCCACAACGGTAGCGTCACTTAGTGAGGTGTTCGGCAAGATAACTGCGAACTCATCTCCGCCGTACCGAGCTGCGGTGTCGATTTGCCGGATGCACTCCTTTATTCTTCTGCTGACCTCGCGGATGACCTTATCGCCGGCACGATGACCATAGGCATCATTTATTTTCTTGAGGTCGTCAATATCGATCATAATAAGTGAAATCTGCCCGCCGTATCGCCGTGACCGCCACAACTCTTTTTCCAGGATTTCGTAAAACGTTTTGTGATTGATAAGGCCTGTCAAGCCGTCCGTCGTTGCCTGGCGCTGTGTTTTCTCAAACAGCTTTATATTCCCGATTGACGCCCCAACCAATTGGCCAAACAACTCTATTAAGGCAATGTCCTCGGAACTGAAGCTGTCGTCCTCCATCTTATCCGCCAGATTGAGAACTCCCACCGCCCTATCCTGGCATACAAGAGGAACGATGGCGCAGTTCTTAGTCTTATAATTCTCGGCGAAAACGCGTTGTGATTTTCTAATCGCAGGTTTTTTGTGGGTGTCGATGTTGGTTATCAAAATAAGCTCTTTACTTCGTACAGCCATAACCATCGGAGATGGTGGATTTTGGCTCAGCGAAACTATCTTGTTTATTAAAAACGGATGATTGTGCTTGAGCAGATGCAGAATGCCGTTCGTCTCGTCAAGCACGTACAGCGAAGCAAACCTCAGACCGACCAGATTTGGAATGCTTTTAACACAAACGTCCGCTATTCGCTCAATATCAAGGCTGTTTATCTCACGAGCCAACGGAGTCACCTGCTCCAGCAGGGAAACCCGCCCGGCAGGCTGGCTGACAGTAGCTTCAGATCTCTTATCGGTTCTCTGCATAAGCTCTTGGCAATACCACTCCACGCTGTTGCGATTCACATAAGCCCCAAAGGAGCAAATACTTACTCACTATTCATCGGATACTTTCGCAGACAAATTTGGCAAAAAACGCTTCGGGCAGGGCAAAAATCGGCTGAGTTATTCAAGACGGGCACTTTCAAGGCCGCAGCAGCCGCGAGATAACTTGAGGTCTACAAGAGAATAAGCGTTTGCAGTTGTCCGTCCGATATGTGCCAGCCAGACAGCACTTGGTGACATAAAAAACACCAAAAATTTTTGAAAAAAACACGAAAATAGGTTGACAGGCAGAAGAATGCATTTTACATTTTGTAAAAGGTAAAATTTCTGCTGCCGGCTATGCCGGGAACCTCTTAAATCTAAACGTAACCGAACGAGGCTTCAGTAAGCCGGCGGAGCAAGAGCAGCTTATAAGTAACTACTTTCCGGCAGAAATGGTGACTGTGAGCAACCTTTAGAGATTCAAAGCAGCCTCTGGTTCGAGACTTTCAGGCAGTCTTTTGCGAACCAAGCTGCGAGAAAGTCTTCAGCGATGCGACTACAAGTCAACAGCTCCAAGTTACAGATACCTGCGAGACTTTATCGCATCGGCGACTTAGTCCGGTATACCCCCTTCTCGCGACAGACCATTCACAACTATACCATAATGGGGCTGATCAGCGAAGCAGAGTGGACCGAGGGGGGACATCGACTATACGATGAGTCGGTTTTTGACAGGTTGTCAAAGATAATCCAGCTTAGAGAAACGAAGACCCTTTCAGAAATAAGACGGATTCTAAGCAGAGAAGGAACTGACGCCCAGGCTGTATCACCATTTCAAGACAGTAGTGCGATGGGCGAAACAGCCGGCCCTTTCCCACATTCTGCCGAATCAACCAAGACGCAGGGTGACTCCTAATAAAAGCTGGTTAGCTTGAAGGATAAAAACACAAAAAGGTCTACTGGCTTTGTCTTTGCTTGGACCTTGGCGTACGAATTCAAGGAAGGATTGAGGTAACCAAGGATGACAGACACGGCTTCGCCTTTCACAAGTCCTCATATCTGCTCTTTATTTGCTAAGACCAAGGCGTAACGGTGACGCAGGCGCGAAGCTGCTGTCTTTATCGAGACTACAACGGCCAGATTTGGGAAGGTAACAAATTAAGAAGGAGCACTTATGAACCTGCTGTCACTGATAAGCGACAATATTAGCGACCTGCTCGTCAGGATAATCGAGTTCACGCACACTCGCCAAAGAGTGCTTACCGAGAATATACGCAATATACACACCACCGGGTTCATGCCTAAAGACCTGGCGGTTGGAGAGTTTTCTCAATCGCTGAACGAAGCGATTGTCGAGCATGTTCAAAGCCACCGGCTGGTCCTGCGAGATACCGATAACATCAAGTTCGGCGAAAGCACCTGCCTACAAGCAACGCCCATAGTCGATGAATACGCAGGCGAATTGCTTGAACACAACAAAGATGAATATCTCGAGCTGCAGATCAATAAGCTGGTTGAGAATCTGCTCAATCGGAAAATTGCAGCAGAGTTGCTCAGGCAAAAGCAGCAGACATTCGCGTTTTTCCACCGTCGTGCTGTGGACAAGCCGACAACTCGGCAATCCGGTTCTAAATTTGCCCCGATGTACTGGGATAAGAAGCAACATTAGCCGAGGCTGAACAGACAGACGTTTGAGGATATACACGGAAACAAAGCCCTTATTCGCAGCGAGTTATCAGAATCTGCCAAAGGTGACGAAACCTTACGAATAAGTGGGGGTAGAGAAGGAGCTGTCGGGACCAAGGTAGTGCCAAAAGGGAGTTTGGCTGCTCAAGCCAACAAAAGCGATTTTCAAGAACGTTGTTAATCGCTTCTTCTAAAGTTGCCGCATAAAAGGCCGATAAGAACATAGGGTGGGTGTGTCGTTTTTTTGCCCGCGGAAAAGGGGCAAAAAAGAGGTCAAGGATCGATGCTGGCGCTTATAGGACTAAGAATCCTGCTGTACAAACCTAATTTGCATCCGCGACCGCAGAATGTGTATCCCTGTCAAGTGGGAGCTTTCAGTAGAGGCATCCTGTGAAAACAGAACAGCAGATTACGATCGACCAGATATGGGAACAGTTCCACAAGACCCGGGACGACCATTACCGCAATCTGCTGATGGAGCATTATAGGGACCTGGTAAAATATTGCGCCGAGCGGCTGCACAGTAAATTGCCGGATAAGGTCGAGCTGGACGACCTTATCAGCGCCGGTATTTTCGGACTGATGGACGCCATCGATGCCTTCGATCCCACCAGAGGCGTAAAGTTTGAGACGTATTGTGCGCCTCGCATAAGAGGTTCGATTTTGGACGAGCTGCGGAGCATGGATTGGGTGCCGCGTCTGGTGCGCGCCCGCGCCCATCAGCTGGCAAAGGCCACTCATTCGCTCGAGATGCACCTCGGCCGTAAGCCCGACGAGCAAGAAATCGCCGAGGAGCTCGAGATGGATATGGAGGAGTTTAGCAGACTGCTGCGAGACGCCAACGCCGCCAGTCTAGTGTCACTGAACACCAAATGCGGCGACGACGAGAGCGAAAAAGACGTTCGCGAAATAGACGTTATCAAGGACCAAAGAAGCCAGGACCCCGTGCTCGAAGCTCAAAAGCGGGATCTGAAAAACCTCCTAACGAAAGGCCTGACGCGGGCAGAGCGGCTGATTATCGTCTTATACTACTATGAAGAAATGACTATGAAAGAAATCGGCGCAACTCTGGATTTGTCGGAGTCGCGCGTATCGCAGATGCACTCTTCAATCGTCGCCCGCCTGAAAGCCCAGATGAACACCCGCAAAAAAGAATTCTCGATCGAGTAACATCGCTGCGGCTCAAGAAGCTGCCTTCACATAGAAAGCGTTGGCCGACCACAAAACTGCACAGCTACGCCGCAACCGCCTGCAGGTGAGCTGCCGCCCGGGCTTAAAACTCCGGCTCTCTCAACTCTTAAGACCTTTGCGAAACCTGAAATCCTGCCGCCAAACTCAAGTATACCTGCAGTTGGAGGTATCGACAGCTCCACTTGTAACAGGTTGCCTGGCTTGAAGGGGCCGGCTGGGGTCTGAAAGTACAAACCGCCCGGCCCGGCGTTTAATGTGCAGCCCCTATGCGATGTGCCGTCAGTGCTGTCGACTTTACGATATGATAGATCAAGATTTACGGACAATCGTCTATGTTTTCGTCTTTCAGAGCCGTCCATCAAAGCCTCCTTGCATAACTGCGCACATTTCTCCCTAACGTATGCCGTCACGTTTACTGAACAATGTGATACTACAAAACGCGTTCCAAGACGGCGGACAAGAAACCCCCCATATTTACTTTTACAAGTCCTGGCTGAGAAAAGGGTTAAGGGGCAGTTGAGTCTGCCGAGCAACGCATCAACAGAGGTAACATTCCCGGCGTTGACAAATGACAACACGGCAAATTCGCTTGGAATCTCCAAATATACCGCCCAGTTCGGAGCAGCCCTCGTTAGCTGCTTATGTAGTAGAATCTTACGGTTCTTACTAAACATACCCCCCCTGCCAATCCGAAAAAAAAGACAGGCGTGTTGCTTTTTTTCAACATGCAGACTTGACAAAATAGTGCCTGGCCCTTAATATCCGGACTATGCAGGACCACGGGGAAGAACGCTCAATCAAGGCGGACGAAAACCATCAGCCGGCAAGCACGCCGGCGGTAAATGCAGACTTCGCATTTGGCCCGATTGCCGGACCAATCCTCCAATCGCTGCCCATGGGCGTTGTTGCTTTTGATGCCAATTTGAAGATCGTCCGGGCAAATTCTCAAGCAGCAAACCTAATCAGGCTGGGCGACCACATTGACAAATCATTGGCAGAAGGTACTGACAGTCCCGTAGCAGCAGGGCCTGAGTGGGCGGAGAAGCTAAAGTCAGCAATCTCCACAGATACAACACACATATTCGATGTCACAGGCTATACAGCGAATGGCAAAACGAGACTGCTGCAACTGGTCTACGTGCCGCTGAAGCACGCTAAGACGCCGGCATCTTTAGCCGGCTGCATGTTAATCGAAGATGTAACCGAGAGAGTCAATACTCGAAGACAGTTGGCCAATGCTGAAAGGCTGGCTACCGTTGGCAAGCTCGCCTCCAAAGTCGCCCACGAGTTGAACGACCTTATGGATGGAACCCTGCGATACATAAACCTGGCGACAAGAATAGTCGAGCAGGAAAAGCACGAAAAGCCCAAAGAGTACCTTGTCCGCTGCCGGCAGGGCCTCACGAGAATGATTAAAATCGTGAGCGAGCTCCTTGAGTTCTCGCGCGGCAGTCATATACCGTTAGAATACGCCAACGTAGAGCAAATTATTGAAGATGCTCTGAGCACTATTGAAAGCAAGGCGGAATCCTCAAACATCCGTATACTGCGGGACTACGCCCGCGGCATGCCGCCGGTCAGGAGCGACAATCTATTTCAGGTGTTCTGTAACATCATAAAGAACGCCTTTGATGCAATGCCGAATGGCGGAGAGCTGCATGTTTCAACGTACCCGGCTGCGGATAGTACTATCGCGGCGAAGTTCCGTGACACGGGAAGCGGTTTTCCGCCGGAGCACACAGAAGCAATATTCGAACCCTTCTTTACGACAAAAGAACAGGGCAAAGGAACAGGATTGGGCCTGGCAATATGTAAAGACATTATCGAACAGTATCACGGGCGAATAACTGCCGAAAACGCTCCGCAAGGCGGGGGCATATTTACAGTCTATTTGCCTCTGACGGATAATCCGTAAAGCCAGCTGAGATAACCTATGGCAGATAAAAGCATTCTCGTTGTAGACGACGACAAAATCATAGTAGACTCGCTATGTGAATTTCTGACCCTGGAGGGATTCCAGGCCGGCGGCGTCGAAAGCTTCAGGGGCGCCGTCGCCAGCTTGCAGAAGCAAAGCTACCCTCTGGTGATAATGGATATTAATTTGCCGGATGGCGACGGCTTTGAACTGTTGGACCTGGTCAGGAGAAGCTACCCTCAAACAGTGGTCATAGTAATAACCGGTTATGGCACCATCGAGAGTGCGGTCAGAGCTATTAAGAAAGGCGCCTATGACTACCTAACCAAGCCGATTGTCGACGACGAATTGCGGCTGGCGATAGAAAGAGCACTCAAACAACAATCGCTGATAAGCGAGAACGAACGACTGCGACTGCAGCTGGAACAAAAGTACAGGCTGGAGAACATAATCAGTCACAACTACAAGATGGCTAAAATTTTCGAGCTTGTGGAGGCTGTCGCCGATACCAACACTACAATACTGATGGCAGGTCCATCCGGCACAGGCAAAAGTATGCTGGCAAGAGCGATACACCACCGTTCCAGTCGGCGAAACAAGCCTTTCGTCGAGGTAAGCTGTGGGGCGCTGCCGGAAACGCTTCTGGAAAGCGAGCTCTTCGGACACGTCAAAGGCGCATTTACCGGAGCGGTAAATAATAAAGAGGGCAAGTTCCTGGCAGCAGACCAGGGCACAATTTTTCTGGATGAGGTTGCCAATGCGTCACCGGCTCTGCAAGTGAAACTGCTGCGGGTCTTAGAAGACAGGCAATTCGAGCCCGTTGGCAGCAACAAGACCATAACTGTCGATACGCGGATTATCCTTGCTTCCAATCGTGACCTAACTGAGGAAGTCAAACAAGGTAGATTCCGCGAAGACCTATTCTACCGGATAAATGTGGTGATGATAAAGCTTCCGGCTTTGCATGAGAGAGTAGGCGACATTCCACTGCTGGCCAAGCATTTCTTGTGGGTGTACTGTGCGCAGCACAACAAGGAAAAGCTCGGCATAACCGACGGAGCAATGGAATACTTGGAGCGTTACTCCTGGCCCGGCAACGTGCGGGAGCTGGAGAATGTGATGGAGCGGGCGGTTCTTTTGAGCAAAGACAAGTATATCGGCCTGGAAGATCTGCCGGACTCGATCAGACAGGACCAGAGCCAGCAGCAAAAGCCGTATGAGCCGATCAGCTTAAAACGGGCACGGGCTGAGCCGGAGAAAACGCTTATCCGCCAGGCGCTGGAGGCCCACGACTGGAATCGGCAGGAAACCGCCAAGGCACTTCAAATAAACCGCACCACTTTATACAAGAAGATGAAGCTCTACGGCCTCGACGCCGAAGCCGAACGATTAGGACTAACCTAAGAGAACCCCCCGAAGCAGGCTTCGGGGCTAAATACTTGAGGTTTTAATA
>JAFNGF010000149.1 GCA_017885385.1 Planctomycetota bacterium | reverse complement strand
CAACCCCCAAATAAATCCTTCGACCGGGCTCAGGACAGGTTTTGGGGGCTAAATACTTAGGTTACCTCCGCCTATGGCATAGACGGTCCCAAAACACACCAAGCATCTGCAAGTCCTCCACGATTTTATCGGCCCACAATCTCACAGGCCGAGCAGGTCGCCCCAATTTGGCTCAAGCCCAGCTATTTCTTATATTTTATAAGGCAGGTGCAATACAACTCGGTTGAACTTGCCTGTGGAAACTTGGAGGGAAACTTGGTATGGCCAACGGGACGACAGTTGTGCACGTCACCCATGAGACGATAGGAAAGATCGGCGGTATAGGTGCGGTCTTAAACGGCCTTTTCACGTGCAAATCATACCTCGACGCCGTTGAGCGGTCTATTCTTGTCGGCCCATTGTTTACCACAGAAGGCTCAGCGTTAGATCGTCTCGGCGAGAACGGCGAGGTGCTCTACTCATCTATTGACGGGCTCATAAACCCAGGTTATGCGCCGGCTTTTCGCAAGCTGGAGAGCTTTTACAACGCCGGTATCGTCTACGGCAGGCGTACATTCGTGGACGAGCAGACGGGCGTAAAAAGCTCTCCTGAAGTGCTGCTGGTCGATGTAAGACACATAGATAAAGGTGCAATCGACGAATTTAAAAGACGCCTATACGGAGAATTTGGCCTCCGCAGCCATCTATACGAGCATTTGTGGGAGTACGAACAGTATGTCAGATTGGCCCCGGTGGCAATCGCTGCATTGAAAGCACTGGGCGCAGCTAACGAATCGACAGTCATTATCGCTCACGAGTTTATGGGAATGCCCACGGCATTGGCAGCTATTCTCGAACCTGGCTGCAATTTTACAACGGTTTTCTATGCACACGAAGTAGCGACAATGCGCCGCATTGTCGAAGAGCACCCAGGCCACGACACGATGTTTTATAACGTTATGAAATATGCTCACAAAGAGAAGCTGTACGTCAACGAGATGTTCGGCGACCAGAGCTCTTACTTCAAGCACGCCCTGGTGGAAGCTTCGAAATACTGCGACCATATATTCGCTGTCGGCGATTATGTAGCAGAAGAGTTGCGGTTTCTTGCGCCAGAATTCGAGACGGCAGACATCCATGTAGCGTATAATGGCATACCCGCATATAGAATCACTGTGGCTGAGAAGCTCGCCTCAAAAGAAAGGCTGCAACGGTATTGCCAAACCCTGCTGGGCTATAAGCCGGATTTCATATTCACACACGTCACCAGACTTATACGGAGCAAAGCATTGTGGCGGGATTTGCGCGCGCTGTATCCAATAGAAGACAACTTCAGATCCCTGGGCAAAACAGCGGTACTTTTCATACTTTCCACCGAGGTGACCCAGCGACCCAGCCACGACATCTTCAATATGGAGTCGGCATATAATTGGCCTGTCGCTCACCGCGAAGGCTGGCCGGATCTATCCGGCGGCGAGGCCAATTTCTACACCGCCGTGCAAGAATTCAACGCCAGAAGCCGAAATATAAAAATCATCTTCATTAACCAGTTTGGGTTCCGCCAGAAAAACTGTGGCAGAAGAATGCCCGAAGATATGGAATTTATGGACATCCGCAGAGGAACCGATGTCGAATTCGGGCAGAGCATTTATGAGCCGTTCGGCATATCTCAACTCGAGCCCCTAACATTCGGCGGAATATGCGTGTTCAGCAGCGTCTGCGGATGTTCCGGCCTCCTGCGGGATGTAGCCGGCACACAAGACGTCAAAAATGTCATCGTAGCTGATTACACAAACCTCTCCGAATGCGACTATGCCGAGATAGAAGATTTACTGCAAATCGACCGGGCGGTGCGCGACCAGGTGGAAATCAAAGAGAGTGCCAACGTCGCAGAAGAAATAGTCCAGCGCCTGCCCCGAAATGAATCTGAAATCGAGAGCCTGATTGGGACCGGCTACCGCCTTGCAGCAAACATGAGCTGGGATGTGATAGTGAAAGACTATCTGCTCAGCGGTCTGCAGAAGACATCGCAGAAAGTGCCTGCCCTCTGACACGCCCCTGCTCCCCCTTGTCTTCCTTCGTAAGACAGGAAAGGGGGGAAGACGCCGGGGCTTATTTTACGATGGTGTGCTTCAACGGCCTTCTGACCGAAGATGGATGAACTCCCGCCTGCATTGCCATCAACATGCCGGCTGCCTCTATGTAATTGTCCACATATATGAACTTCTTATGCTCAGGATATTTCAAACAACTTCTATTCTCCCTTACGACAATCACCGGGATATTGGCGTCTAAACAGGCCTGATGAGGAACTCCAAAACAGCCGTACGGGGACACCATGCAGTTCACATCCTTTACACTTATTCCCTGCTCGTAATTGATGCGTGGAGCCTTGGCCAGACCTTTCAACAAACAATGAATGAAATTCTGTGTGACTATCTCTACTGCCATTCTTGGGTCTACAACTTCGGCAAAGCCCTCTATGCAATAATCCACCGGGCCGTGAGCTACAGGCTTATCCAATGCATCCGCGATCAATTTCGAAGCTACCGCCTCGACCCCCCCGACCGGGTTTACCCCGCCGTGTATGAAATAGTTCTTGAGGGTTTCTTTGTCTATTGTAATGGGAGTTGCAATGCCCAAAGCATCAAATTCATGCTCTCTGACCTGCTCTACCAGCTCTTTCCAGTTCCTGACTTCTCCGGTGGCTATCCCGTCTTTCATCTGGGCTATCAGTTGCAACGGAACTCGGAGCTCCACTATTTCAGCATCTAACCCTATTGTTGCTCTTGCTGCGGATACAGCATTTATGGATTGATAATCTGCCTTGTTTACCGCTACCAAGACTTTATTCGAGAGAACTCTCTCCAAGAAAAGCTCGCCCTTCAAGAACCTGTCCAGCATGCTTCCTTCCACATATAGACAATTCTCGGGCATCTCATTGATGTCTGATGCGTTCACCACGTTTGGATGTACGATAAGAGTATCACAGCAGCGAGCCAGCAACCTGGCAGCCGNNCGTTCACATGTTGCTCCTTCAAACCAAGGCGTCGGGACTTAACCCCGCCATCACTATGGCGGGGTTCTCTGGACTCTGAGGATGCGAACGCCAAAGATGCCGCCGGCCCATGCGCTGGGATGAGCCTGGAATTTGACGGTGATCTTTTCCTTGCCCTGTGTGAGCGATCCGGGAATTGGATATACCTCGTCGTAGAACTTGCCTGGGCGGTTGTTTTCGAGTCGCTGCGTGGCAATTTTCGTATCACCTACGAGTATATCGAAGATGCGGCTGCCCCCGTCGCTGCCCCAGCAGGTTACGGATAGCTCCAAAGGCTGTGGTGAGCCTGTCGAATCCAGCTGATCCGGCAGCACCTTCATATCGTAGCTGAACCAGCCGCCATCGGTTGCGTGTCGCCACCTGCGATCGGCGAAAACGCCGGATGCCGTCTTTTCGCCCTGCAAGTTGTGGTCTCGCTCACTTTGCCTGTCGCCGGGCCGTACCTCATCCACCGTGCGGGTCTGGAGCTCCTTTTCACGGATAAGCTCTGTCTTGTAAGCTTCTTCTTTCTCCCGCCACTGCTCAGGGGTGAATACATCCCAGTACACCATGTAATGCCGGCCGGCGTGCATCTGGTAGAACGGTTCCAGTGTGATAGCAACACCGTTGGTGCTGCCCAAGGCTGCCTGGAGCGCCGTCGAGAGGACTCGGAAAATCTGCGGCGGACCCGTGAAATAGGATGGCTTATCGGCGATAGGCTTCATGGCAGACAGGACTCGATTAGACTCGCCCACAATGGCGGGATAGTTCTCGTCTGCCTTGACTTCGGCGCATAGCACAAGCGGGCCATTCATAAAAGCAATGCGGCGTGGGTTATCCCTGAAGCCCTCGGTACGTAGGTTGAACAGCATAGTAATTTCCACCGTATCGCCGGTCTTCCACGTGCGAGTCACGGTCTTGTAACTGCCGGGCATGGAAATGGAAGAACTAATCACAGGGTCACTATTAACCTTGACTTCAAAGCTGGACACGGCCCAATAGGGACGCCGAATGTTCAGGCTCAGCTCCACCGGTTTCTCTAGAGTGAACGTAAGCTGGCTGCGGGATTCCTCGGGATAATTCGTTTCTTGCCGAAGTACAAGACCTTTAGCCTTCCAACTCAATTCGGATGCAATGAACAGGTTCACCCACAAATTGGTGTCGTTGTGGAAATAGATACTGTCGCCGTATTTCGCGTGGTTTTCAATGCCCGTGCCGGTACAGCACCAAAACGAGTTGAGCGGGTCATTATAGACTTTCCTCGAACCCGACTTCAGGGGCACATAGTAGCACATCATTCCTGTTTCAGGATTCTGCGACGCCAGGATGTGATTGTAGAGTGCTCGCTCGTAATAATCGGCATACTCGGCTCGCGGCTCCCAGCAGAATAGGTGCCGGGTAAGCTTGAGCATGTTGTAAGTGTTGCAGGTCTCGGTGGTATTGGGCCCGAGCGCCTCGGACAGCCGTTCCTTCGGCGAAAAGCCCTCACCATCGCTGTGCCCGCCAATTACGTAAGAGCGTTCGTTGACCACTGTGTCCCAGAAGAAGACAGACGCGGTCTTAAGCCACTCCTGGCCCGTAAGCTCGTACTGCCGGGCCGTGCCCACGAATTTTGGTATCTGGGTATTGGCATGCAAACCGGTGAGTTTGTCCTCGCGCTTCGAGGCGGGGCCAATGACGGCCATGTGATTGAAACGCTGTGCTATCTTCAAGTACTTCTCCTGACCGGTGAGTCCGTATAGGTTGGCCAGGACCTCATTCATTCCGCCATGCTCGGTGCCAAGCATCTTTTGCATCTGCTCGTCGGATAAGCTGGCATTGCGAGAGATGACCCAATCGGCAAACTTTTCGCACACCTGGAGCGCCTGCTGGTTGCCGCAGTACAGGTACATATCGAGCAAGCCGGCGTATATCTTGTGCAGGGTATAGTACGGCGCCCACACTCGCTTGAGGGCTTCGACCCGGTCGATGAATTCTTCCGGGTAGGCGCTTAGGTAACCGCTGCCGATTTTCGCCTGGCACTCGCCAAGGCCAGCGACTACAGCATCACCCTTTTCTTTGAGCGCCTTGTCGCCGGTGCTGGCGTACATCATCGCGCACGCAGACAGGTAATGTCCGACACAATGCCCTCGCAGCTCACAATTCGGCTCTTCCCAGCCGCCCAGCGGCTTGGCTGAAGAAGGCAGCCCGGCGTTGACGCGGAAGTTGTGCAGCAGCCGATCCACATCCAGCGACAGCAGGTACGCTCGGTCAAGCTCCATCGCTCGCTTAAACGGACCTTCGAGCAGGCGAACATCCTCCAGGCGGAAAGCCCGCGCTTTGAGCGGAATGACCGGCTGGACCTTTTCCATGGTCTGCCTTTCAGCCAAAGCATCAGCATACGTTTGTGGGTTTAGCCATGCCAGGCTGATGACGCCGGTAAGGCATGTCAATAAATGGCGTGTTAGCTTCATATTTTTCTCCCAATCACAATCCCACAGGGTTCATTTTCAATTCTCAATTCTCAATTGTCAATTGTCAATTGTCAATTTACAACTGGAGGTGGGTCGTGGCGATAACAATCGGGGCAGCTGCACAACCAGGAATCCTGCCAGCATTAGTGCAAATCCTACAATTTGCCGCAGCTGGAATCTCTCACCGAGTATTGCCCAGCCCGATAGAGCGGCGAACACAGTCTCAAGGCTCATAATAATCGCCGCATGTGCCGGTGGACAGGTCCGCTGAGAGACCACCTGCAAAGTAAAAGCTACCCCGGCGGACAACACCCCGCCATAGAGGATTGGAACCGCCGCCTGCCGGATAGCCCCAGCGCTGACACGTTCAGTAAGCCCAGCCATCAGCAGACTAAGAACCGAACAAGTGAGGAATTGTATGCAGGCAATGCGCACAGGATTTCCCTGTTTCGCAAGATAGCCAATCAGCAGCACATGCACAGCCCAAAAAAATGCGCTGATCAGAACCATCAGATCCCCCCGCCCCACTGTGAACGATTCTGTCACGCTCAGTAAATACAATCCGGCAGCTGCCAAGATTGCGCCCAGCCACACTGCGGTTTGAGACCGTTGCCCGAGAAACCAGCCCATAATAGGAACTATCACGACGTAGAGGCTTGTGATAAAGCTTGCCTTTCCTGCCGTCGTATAAACCAAGCCCACTTGCTGGAAAGATGCGCCAGCGAATAACACCAGCCCAGCAAACGCGGCTCCCAATATCATAGGCCGCCCCCAGTTTCCGTGCTCCGCTCGGCTGCCGGCCAGCTCGCTGCGCTGGCCGCGGCGCAGACGCAGCCACGCAATCACGGGCAAAAGCGTCGCTGCCCCCAGAGCAAAACGTAATGCGTTATAGGTCATAGGACCGACATACTCCATTGCCTTGCGCTGCGCGACAAAGGTCGTCCCCCAAATGAAAGCTCCCAACAGCAATAGAATATCGCCTCTCAAGACCCTGTTGTACATTCTTAGTGGCCTCTCTTTATAGCGGAACTATCCAGAGATTACCCCCGGGACCTGTGCCAGGGGCTAAGCCCTGCCCACAGGTGGCAGGGCTAATCATATTCAATGTCACTAAAATTAGCAATGTTCCGCCCCGCGGCCAGCGCCGCTCTGATTGGTTAACTCTCTCTGCGGCGGCCCCGTAAGAGACCCAAGGTCTTACGGTGCATCGAGCCTCTGCGATTTGCGATTCGCCAAGGCAGAAAACCACAGATTTCACAGACGCCGTTCTGAGCGGAAAAAGCCTTCAGCCCTGACCGAAGTGGAAGGGGAAGAATCCCGGCGGATGCCGGATGCTTCGGCTGCGCCTCAGCAGTGTGAATCCGTGTAAATCCGTGTCTAAATCTTAATCCGTGTAAATCCGTGTCTAAAAAAACTCAGCGTCCTCTCCGGCTACGGCCTGGCGCTCTCGTCACGGCGGAGCGTGCCGTAGCCGGGTCGCTCCCCGCTTTTGCGGGGACAGACTTGCCCCTGCGGAAGCAGGGGCGAGTGGGCAGGGATATTCAAAGGGCAATTTGCCGCCAGGCCACGAACCTTTGGCTTCATGTTCCAGGGCAGCATATTTCTTGGCCAAATCAATTACAGCGTCTTGGCTTTCATCCACGTACAGTTCGAGCCAATAACCCTCAAGGCCTTTCTTGGCGACCCGTATACCTGCCGCCAGGCGTCCGCGATGATCTCCGCCGGCACAATCGCCGGCTATCAAAGCAGCCATCAGCCGGTCTGCAAGACTGCCTTGCGTCTCTTCATAGGCTCTTGCCATCGCAAAAATGACCTCTCGGCCAACTAACGTATTAGCCCAGCCAGGTATACTAAATGTCATTCGGTTTGAAAGCAGCATTATTATTGGCAAGGAAAGGATACCAGCGTGAGACCCTACGAGCGTAGAGCAAAAAAAGCGTACCCGTATTATCGCCTGGCAAAATGGGACAACCGTTCCTTCTGCTGGCATGATACTAAGAAGGCTTTTGCAACACTTTATGCCGCACGTCAGGCTGCCGTAAAACCTGGCACGTACCGTATATCCGAAATCGGAGATGTAAAAAGATTTCAAATCATTTGAGGTCACAGGTTCACCAAGAATGGAGAATGATAAATGATGGCAGAATTTTTTGGAATATTTACCATGATTCTGGCAATTGCGGGTGTGCTGCTGAACAACCGCAAAATGTCAGTGTGTTTTTATTTCTGGCTCTGCAGCAACGCCCTCTCGGCGGCGATTCACCTCCAGGCGGGTATCTGGTCTTTGGCTTGCCGAGACATTATCTTTTTTGTGCTTGCGATAGAAGGCATTGCAAAGTGGAGAAAAACAAGAAACAAAAAAGGGAAGGAGTATCAAGATGGAGAATAGTAAATGAAAGCAGTACGGAAGTCTAAGCAAAAGGAAACAGATGATAATGTATACCTGCGAATGCCGCTGGATAGAGTTAAGCAAGATGCCCTGGCCGGTGTTTCATTAGCAAGACAAATGTGGCGGGCACGTGATCCAGACGCAGCGGGACGGATGTTGGGTTTTGTCATTGAACCGAACCAGCAAAAGCCCAGGCAAAAAGAACAAAAGACAGGAAATCGGGAATGATTGAATGCCGAAAGTCAAATTGCAGGCCGTCCAGAAATACCTACTACCGGGAATTCCCAAGTACCCGATATGTCGAACATAGGATAAATCGCAAATGGCATCGGTTCGTCAAGTCTCACATTTTGAGATTTGTAACCTTCGATGGCTACAAACTCATAGACAAACAACGAGTTGCCATCCACTGCATTGACAATCTGGTCACAGCGTATCATTCCGGCAAAGGAGAGCGGAAGGTGAGGGACACCCGCGACGCCAGCACCAATTATTTACGCATTGCTGTCTGGGACGTTCTAATCGATGCCGGTCTATGCCGTAAATGCACTGGCGTTCCGGGTATGCCCGGTGTCGTCAACGCATGGCTGACCTATTACGGCGTCACGGCGAAGCTGTTGAATATCGTCAAGGAATATAGACAGGGCTACGCCAATAACAAACTACGTCGAAATACGGTCCTGCAAAAGCCGGTGCAGGATGCCCTTGTCACATTGCACAGTGGCAAAAAGTACGGTTCAAAACCCTTACCGTTGACAGGATTCCATCCGAGCATACTTCGTTTAATAAAACATGACGAGGACAGGCTTGCGATTATAGCAAGCAAACTCACAAACCATTCGTGGTGGAACCCATTCCCGTCCGGTGCGAGAATACCGTATAGTCCAAACCCCGTTTTGCGGTTTACGCACTCGGAGGAACTTAACCGGTACTGTCGTCTTGCTGGATTCAGCAAGCAGTCGATTCAAAACCTGTCTCCGGAGAAACGCCGTATTTTGCTCATCGACAATGAATCAGTAATGGAATGGGACTTCAAATCGTTCGACATTAGACGTTGTTACCACTATCACGGCATTGACCCTGGCCCCGATGACACTTATAGGCCGGAACTTATCTTGCCAAAATTCTGGGATTCACGCCTTGCAACAAAGAGAAGGAATAGGAAAATTGTCCGTGATTTCATCAAGACCACAACAAACATTTGTCTTAACACCGCGTCCCAACGACAAGCCACCAAGGCCGTTGCCCAATTACTACGTGACCACAACAGCAGGGATTTTCTGTATCGTATCTTTTTCAAATACGAGGAAATGGACCTTCCTGCCGCTGAACTCGTCCAGCGTATCGTCGCAATTCATTCGGCAGTCGTGGGTGATTTCTTCCACAACATCGGTGAAATCCAAATGACACTTGCTGCTTACATGATGTTGGACATCGTATGGGAGCTTGTTGGGGTGCAAGAATCAGATATACCGTGTTATGCCATCCATGATTCTGTGCTGTGCAAACGGTCAGACCAAGACATTGTCTACAACACTATGGAAAAGTGGTACTACCGCTATCACGGAGAGCGATTTTACGCGGTGATTGAACCAAAGTATTGACGAATTTTAACTTAAGGATTTTGTAAAGTTTATTATGTAAATATCCTTAAACTTTACACTTTAATAGCTGAAATTCACGCCAAAATTCACGTCAAAAAAACACTACGAAATTACAACTTTTTGACTTTTATAAGTCTTTGTAAAATATACGTTTACAACACTTATTTTTGTCAATTTTATTAGATATACTGAGGAGAGGAGAGGAAGAAGAGGAAAGAAAAGAGAAGAGAAGGAAAGTAAAGTGATGAAAGAAAAGGAAAAAAGGGGGGGAAGGATCACATGCAATTTTTTGAAAAACTGATTGTAGCTTATTTTTTACTCTACAGGTTTTTCAACTTTTAGCTTCTACTGGTACATATAGACAGACTGATTTTTTGTGTCCTTACCATATTCGTCCAGTCGGCAATCTTAAAATACCCCTGCCCTCATCTCCTTACCTAATTTGAATTCCCCGCAGGCATCATTTTCCTCCACTACAGGCCATTCCGTCATGGCAATAACCCCACATTCCTCGTATGTTGGTTTGTGTGTTATTTGTTTTGTTACAAAAGTGACTCGTGGAGGATACCTACGGCAATGGCCATGTGTTCCGGATTTTGCTTGGTAGTACAGACAATCTTTGCATTCGCCAAGGTGTTTCTTCGACTTATTTTTTGACTCTTCCATTTCGGGTCTCCATCAAAAAGGTTTTTCTGATTATCCTTCAGCCAGCCAATATATGCAAATCTTTTCTGACCCACCACCCTGTCCGATCCGCCGCCCATACACCATTCCTGAGATAGTCTGAAACCTCCCGAAAAAACCCACCGCAAACAAGCAATTTCCCCCAGGACGTACAATGAATAAGGTTCAGCAAAGATAATTGGTTGTAGCGTATGGCAGGCCGCTTAAACACTAAGATAAAAGCCACCTGAACCGTCAAAAAACACTATTTGACGAGATTCCAGTACAAGATAGGGGGTAGAACTCTACCCCTTAAAGATATTTGACGTTTGTGAATAATGATGGTAATATGTATGTGGATTCGCAGGGAACATTTGAGCTTATTGACCAAAGGAGAACATTATGAGCAAGCTGAACCGTCCGACTTACAGGAAACTGACACCAGTAAAGCGACGTACCTCCAAAGCGGGCACTGCATCAGCACTCAAAGCGAAAAATAGAGTTGACCAAGAATTGAAGCGCAAAGAAAAGCAAAAACAAGAAGAAAAATAGACAATACTTCAACTAAGAAATATGGCTGTCTGCATGGGTATCGTTCTGGCGTGCGGATACTTACTGTATGATGTGTTTGTTAGGCAAAAGCGATGGGAGCGATTGGGAGAAGGGGACTTCTTAACTAAGGATAAATACATAGATGAGCATAATAACTGATATTCTAAAAGAGATTCCTCTCAGTGCTGTTCTCCGCGAAAGACTTCAAGAGTTAGAAAAAAAGCATAGCGACCTTGAAACCGAGAACACCAAGGTCAAGGAGGAGAACCGAAAGCTCAAATCCAGACTTGAAGAGCTAACAAAGACCAACGAACTCAGTGAAAATGAGAAAAAAATCTTGGTGCTTCTATCGTCTTGTGAACAAGCACTAACTGCTGCACAGATTGCAGGAGGTCTTTGTCTCAGTCTTACAAAGACTGAGTATTACCTTGGGCGAATGTGGAACGAATATGTGTACTCACATGATTACACCAACGACCGCCCGTCGGAGTACTATCTGCTTCAAAAAGGAAGAGAGTATTTGGTGGAGAATGACCTTATAGAATGATGAGCTTATAGGTGAACAGGAAAAGGAATGTTCAACGTGGATGAAGAAAGAGAGGAAGCAGATGTCAAGTTCACGGACATCTAAAGAGTGTTGGGAAAAAGTGTTAAGCTGTTGGCAAAACGTTGAAGAGTTGTTGAAGGACAAAAACATCCAGGAAGCAGCAGATAAGGCCTATTGGGCCGTTCTATTCGGAATCGTGGCAACAAATACTCTTTCGAAAGAATTGAAAATACCCCACTTGTCGGTAATCGCAGACAACGTCGTTAGCGATTTGTGCGAAAGAAGACCAGAATTTGGGGGAAAACACTATACCCCAAAGGAAACCATTGAATGGGGTCGCAAGATTCTAAAACAATTATCTGATGAATTTCCGCCAAACACACTTTGACCATTCAGATAGCACAGCGTCCATAATCCATTTTTGCTACGCAGTCCAATACATTATCAAATACACCGTTGTAAGCCTTGGTTTTCCGACAGAACGAAAACAGCCCTGCCTGTGGACTACTCTGCAAATCTTAAACCGAACGGTTTGACGTAGTGTAGTAAAGTAAAACGTGCCTTTGCTTTACAGGCATAGAATGCATAGCCACCAATCCTTGTATAGAACCCGTCAGTTTCTTAGATATAAAGCTGTAAAGTTTAAGGGTCTGTCAAATACTTTACAAAATGCCTATTTTTAGCTTAAAAACAAAGGAATAAAGAGTAAAATAATATGTAAAGTAAACGAACAATATACTTGACAAGGAAAAAGGTACTCGTTATACTTCATCCAAATAGAACAAAAACTACAACCAAAACAGGAAAGGACAGAAAATGAGTAAGCGAACGAAAAAAGTAATTGCAGAGAACAAAACTGTTGTAAAAACAAAAGATGTTAAACCACCCAAAATTGCTAAGGTGAAAGAGCAGGCGAAAGTGGACAAGTTTGGTAGTCGTCCTGGTTCAAAATCCGCCAAAATAAATGCTTGTCTTAGCAAGCAGCCCAAGACTATGAAGCAACTGCTCAAAGAAACAGGGTTGGAAAGTACGTTTTACAATCACGTAAATGTTCTGATAGCGAAACACTATGTGGTCAAAACAAAAGATGGGGCCTACAAACTGCAAACTAAATAGTATAGGGATATGCCAGGCCAGAAGGGCAGATCGCCTGCTGTGCAAAGCGACAGGGCTTGCGGCAAGGTTGCTACAATGCAGGTGTAGCTGCGAAAGCAGGCAGGGCTTATGTATGAAACGAAAACCATCAACCAAAACGGCAGAGAAAAGAAATGAAGAAGACCAAAAAACATAATACGAAAGTTACCGCTGTGTATTGCCGGGTAAGTACATTCGACCAAGAAAAAGGTTTGAGGTCGCAGGAACTTGCCCTAAAAAATTATTGCATAAATCACGAGTTGAATCACAGGGTTTGGTATAGGGACAGATTATCAGGTGCATCAACAAACCGTCCGGCGTTCAATAAACTGCAAGAGGCCATTTTCGCTGGCAAGGTCGATACCGTAATCTGTTGGAAACTTGATAGGGTCAGTCGGTCGGTGCAAGATGGTATTAACATTCTATGTGACTGGTTGAAGCAAGGCATTCGTTTCGTTTCAATCACCGAACAATTTGACTTCAACGGTCTTATCGGTCAGACGATTGCAAGTCTTCTATTTGGTCTGGCTGCACTGGGGAGAGAAAGCCTGCGAGAAAATACTAAAAGAGGTTTGCTGGCAGCTAAGGCCAGAGGTTCAAAGCTCGGTAAACGTCCACTGCTGTTCTGTAAAGATATTGTGCCGATGCTGCAAAACGGCATGTCAATTGCAGAGGTAGCGGACAACCTCGCCAAGTCGAGAATGGCGGTCTACAATACCTTCAAACGTGAAGGCATTGACCTGAATAAATTATTGAGGGAATGCAAGCGATGAGCAAAACTCAGAAAAGGAATGCTGAGCAGTTTGAAAACTGGGAAGACGCGAAATATAAGGACGACCCCGATTCCATTCCAAAGAAGTTCAAGAGAGCACCGAAACGCTACCAGACGGGCTTTCTTGCTAAACTCGATGGGCGTTTCATTACCTACAAAGAACTCAAAAGCTCTTTCGATGAAGTCACAGGTGATTTAGGCGGTGCAGAAGGTCTGAGTCATGTGCAAGTTTGTTTGGTCGAGCGGTTTGTCTTCCTTGAATTTGTCCTGCGGCAGATAGAGCAGCGGATCGCTACTGAGCCTAAGAAGTCTGCCAAGCTGATAAGTCGATGGGTGCAGGCTTTGAACAGCCTTATTGGACTTGGCCGTGTGGTTGGTTTGGAACGCAGGGCAAGGAAGGTTGCCAGCTTACAGGCTTATGTCAAGGGTAAGGATGCCAGATGAATATCGTTGAAAGCATAAAAGATAGGAACTTGTTTAAGCCCTACCTGCAAGGCCACAGCCAAGACCTGAGCAGTTGGCACAACTGGGTTATTTGTTTGCGGGTCATTTATGGTTTGCCTGTGGTGAAGCCACATAACCTCGAATTGATACGCCGATGTACCGGACGTGACCCGGCCAAACTGCCACCGGAGGGGTTTTTAACGGTTTTGCTGCTTGTGGGGCGTCGCGGGGGCAAGAGCAAAATTTCTGGTCTTATTGGGGCCTACGAATCGAGTTTGTCCGGTAAGGAGAGATTGCTCAGTCCAGGCGAAATTCCTATGGTTACAATTACCAGCCCGACACGGGCACAATCCACCATCATCAAATCGTATTGCCGGGCTGCTTTAGGTAGCCCGATGCTTGAGGCTGAAATTGATGACGATGTGAAACAAGGTTTCAAATTAAATAACGGTGTCACGGTGCGAATAATGACCGGCGATTTTCGCAGCGTTAGAGGCTTCACCCAATTGATGGTTATTGTCGATGAACTTTGCTTTTTTGGGTACACGGAAGAATCGCGTGTCAGAAGTGACACAGAATTGATAAGGTCCATCAAGCCCGCCCTCTTGACTACGAAGGGACGTTTGGTTTGTGTTAGCACAAAATATGCTCCCAAAGGCTGGGCACACAGCCAGTGGAAACGTCATTTCGGTAACGACCAAAGCCGCACGTTAGTTTGGGACGCCGCGTCAATCGTGATGAATCCGACTCTATCACAAGAGGATATTGCCGCCGAAATCGAAGATGACCCCACTGCGGGTCGGGCTGAGTATTTGAATTTGTGGAGAGAGGACATTGTCGGCTATTTGCCCATAGAGGTAGTCCAGGCGTGCGTAGTGCCGGGTCGAAAAGAATTATTGGCAGATAAGAGTAGAATTTATTATGGGTTCGCAGATTTAAGTGGCGGAAGATTTGATGATGCTGCGTTGGCCATCAGTTTCAAAAATCCAGATAACAAGAAGATGGTCATTAGTTGTCTACGCCGATATAAAAGTCCGTTTAATCCGCACCTCGTTTGCGGTCAGATGGCGGATGTGATACGTGCTTATGGGCTGCACGAAGTTTCAGGCGACCGCTATGCAGGGGATTTTGTCACCCAGAGTTTCAAGGCTAACGGGATTCTATATCGACCAGCCGAAAAGACAAAAAGTGAGTTATATCTCGATATTTTAGGTCGTCTATGTAGCCAGCAGGTGGAATTGCTTGACGACCCGGTATTGGTAAATCAATTTGCATCGCTGGAACGCCGCTGCCGGGCCGGGGGTCGTGACATCGTAGACCACCCTGTGGGTCAAAAAGATGATCTCGCCAACGCCGTTTCGGGTGCTGTTGATGTCGCATCTAAGAGGAAATTGAGGGCGGGCGTTTTTGGCCGCAGTCGGCTGCAAAGTATTTACAATGATTAGGATTTTTTCTTGACATTGCAAAGATTCAATATACAATGGATTTTGAAAGGATAAAAAATGAGTATGAACATCGCAGAATTTACAGCGGACTTCGACAAACGGCATGGGCCGGATTTCGTAATCGCCAATGAGTATATTTTGTATCCCGATGGTTCTTGGAGAACGCACGACTCTTCGACAACGTTTGACGCAGTGGCAAGCAAGGACCCCGCGAGGGTTTCAAAATATAAAAAATGGTTTTGGGAAACGAAACTTGCCGTCTGTCAAGAGAGGTTCAATTGCTGCAAAAGAAATCTATTGAGTAAGTGTACCCGTCCCGGCAGCATACCAGCAGCGGCTGATGTTCAAGTTTTGGAAGAGCTTAGGGTGGATGTTCTTGCGACCAAGAAGCAACTTGATGCACTTGTGGAACAGTGCGAAAGAGTGAGTGAATCAGAAATCCAAAAAGTTAAAGATTTGCAGCAGGCGATGCAGACTGCAAATTACCGTCTCCAATGGGCGATTAAGGACTACAACGAAGCATTTGCAAAAGGTGAAGATGCGAGACTTTTGAAGCAGATGCTGGAGCGGGTCGAGTTGTGTAAACAAGGGGACAAGGAAGCGATGGAAAAGTTTAATGACGAAGCATCCCCCAAAGCACGGGCGATGTTAATGGAGGAAAGAAACCGGCAAGAGATGTCAACGGCGAGATCCAGAATTGAAAAAATAGAAGTGTAGTTTTTGAAAGGAAAACAAAAATGCAGTTACTTCAACAATCGAAAATCCATCAGGACAATTTTCTCCAAGTCGATGACCCGGCAAAGGCTTCCCATTATCGTGATAATTCTGGTGACCTTCACCCTATTGCGGATGCAAGTTTTACCGAGAATGTTGGCGATGAAGTTTTGGACATTCCAGCGATGAATTTCGTTAAAGCAGGTGGCGGAACTTTGCAAGCCGACCTAATCAATGATGAGACCTTGTCGCTACCGGAGATGAAATTTCCTGGCAAGGCCAATTATGCGGGCCAAGGTGATGCTGCTCCCAGCACCGATCAGGGCGTGCTCGACATTCCTCAAATGCACTTTCGGAAAGTTGGAAAATGACAAACCTCAAATCAGGTTTGAGTTTCTATACCAGCCGGGGGCTGCGTCTGTCGGTTCATTGGCTCTTACGCAGTCCCCTTTCAAATGCCTTTCATAGTCGTGTTGTACGAGGGCTGGTGTCTCTTGTCCAGCACCAGCCCCGCCATAATTCTTTCCTTTGTGGGGTGCCTTCTTTTTTATCCATTATTTGGGGGGTGGACTTGTTGCCCACCCCCGCAATCATTTCACATTCCTTTCAAACATCTCCTTTGTGGGGCTGTCCTTCTCCTTTCGGCCAGCCCTTTTTTCTGAAACAATGGGTTTTAACGGGCTATCTTTGGCTAAGGGCTATAATTTGCTGGGCTAACAGCGAATAACCTGCCTCAAACCCTGCCAGACGCTTTGTTTGTAGCGGTGTAAGCAGGAAAAGACGGGAATTTGTAAAATTATGTTGATATTGGGGATGGCAATACTATAATATCAAATAGGGCGGTGCAACTTGGGAGTAATTACCTAAGCTGGACTGCTAACGCCTAACCGGCAGTCAACCGCCCTTTTTAAGTTTCGGTTAGGCAGGGTTAGGCAGAATGAAAGGTTAGGCAGATGATAGCAAGCAAATCACTTAGGGCTGTTGGATACGCCCGCACATCCGGCGAAGGTCAACGAGACAATACTTCAATACCCAGGCAGAAAGCAGCGATTGAAGATTTTTGCTCCAAGAATGAATGTACTTTCATGCGCCATTATGTTGATGAAAGTTTATCCGGTTCAACAACCGAGGGAAGGGAAGATTTCCAACGGATGTTGAGGGATGCTGCAACTGAGCAATTTGATTTGATTGTTTGTTTTGATGTTACACGTTTTGCTCGTGACGGTTGTGACATCATCAGTAATACCAAGTTTCTAAAGACAAACTACGGCATTCACGTTGTTGATAGCAAAGGTGGATTTGATACGAGAAAACCCCGCAACACACTGTTGAATTTCGTCCACGCTGGTCTTGCTGAGGATGAAAAACAGCGAATTATGGAACGTACAATAGGTGGACGTATTGCAAATGCCAGGAATGGTTTGAGATGGTCTGGCTGCTTGCCTGCCGGTCGAGGTTACAAGGCAATAAGCAAAACCAGTGGCGAGTGGTTTATTACTGATGAAGGCAAGAAACTCCCCGCCTTGTTGAAACGCTACGTTAATGGTGAGCCGCTTGTGGCTCTCGCAAAAGAGTATGGATTTCGTTCTGAACGAATAATTACCCGCTGGGTTCGGGAAGGTTGTTTGTCTGGAATTTATAAGGCAAAATTCGACTCTCCTGAAATCGACATAAATAATCTTGAAGTAACTGTCCCAGGCGTCCCAGAAGTCATTAGTCCTGAATTGGAAAAGCGTGTCCGAAATCGTATGGAACACAACCGAGTATGCAATAAAGCGGGGCTGGGCAAATATCTCTTAACTGGTTTTGTGTTTTGTCCTCATTGTGGTGGTTCGCTCAAAAGTCAGAGTGAGAATAAAAGGTATGTCTACTATCGCCACTACAAGTACAAAGGTGACATAAGAAATTGTCCTTATCATGGCATTCGGGGTGACTTGCTGGAAAGTGGTGTATTGGATTACCTATATGGTTTCTTTTTGGATGAACCAGCATACACCGCTGCAATAAAAGCTGCGTTGCCAACAAACAATGACCGAGAGGCTTTGGAGAAGGACATCAAACAAGCTGAACGGGCTTTAGGCAAAGCAAATTATGGCATTTCGAATCTTGCCAAGGCTATTGCAGCGGGAGGAAGCCTTTTACTTGATAAACACAATGAACTCAAAGCCGAGAAACAGTCCTTAGAAACCCGACTGAATGAACTACGGCAGACGTTTGCAAGTATGCCTAATCCTGAGCATATTCAACAGGAGGCAATGTCATTGCGATTAGCCTTGATGGAGCAGCATACAAACAAAGATTGGCGGAAACTAAGTTATGATGATATTCGCAGGTTTTTACACTTCCTGTTTGGTGATAATCCAAAACGAAACGGTTACGGCATTTTTGTCGACAGTACAGGAAAGAATAAATGGCGTGTAGGTTTCAAAGGTTGCATTGAATTCTACCACCATCTTGCGAATGGTAGAGTTATAAGCGATGCGGCTCAAATATACGCTGAAGGTGCGAATCACAGAATGAAAACGGAATTTCGGCTGGCGGTTAAAGAAGCGGGAAAGGAACGCCAGCGGGCCATTCGAGAATCAGGTATCACGATTTGTATACCTGAACAGGACAATGTGTTGCCCTGACAAGCGTAATACTTACCCGATACAGCTCCCCACCAGATTCCCGAAGGATCGGCCTTAGCCGGGTTACGGTTTGCAGTTCGACCAGACATGTCGATAATAGCCAGCTGGCGCTTGTCAGGCTGAGTATCATTGCGCAGCAGCTCAGATAGAACCTGCTCAGGCAAATAGCCTTTGGCCAGCAGGTCGAGTGCAGCCTCTCCCCACTGCGGGTTGTGCCAATACTGAGTACAAAATGCGCCGACCCCTGCCCGCACGTAAGGCACCACCTTGCCAACAGCCGGATATTTGCTCGCTACGGCAGCCCCGCAAACACCGGTATTTGGATCCACAGCCACAATAGAGAATGTCCCGGATTGGGCACCGGGAAATCTCTTGCCCGCCCCCCCGCTTTCTTCCAAAGGCAAGAAGGGGGGCTGAATGTCCCTCCTGCAGGAGCTTAGCAAGCACGCCCCAGTAAATACGAGGCAAGAGAAAAACCTCAATTTCCTCAAGAAACCGCAGCAACCAGAATCTAATCGGTCCATTTGTACACCTCGTGTTTATGGGCAGGTTTATGCTCGCCCCCGCTGCTTCGGCTTTGCGAAGCAAACCGGCGGGGGCTTGCCTTTGACAAACGATTAGTTACAATACCAAATAGTCTGATCCGGTTCAAAGGCAAGGAATAAAAACCTAATGGAGATATGCAAATGTCTGAGCAGATGATTGGAAAGGTATCGGATTTTTTTGCCCGACCTGTAGTAGCCGTTATGGAGCTGACCGGCAGTTTGAAAGTGGGAGACAGGATCCACATCAAGGGTCATACTACCGACATCGAGCTAAATGTCGAATCAATGCAGATTGACAACGTACCCGTCGAAGAAGCTAAGGCAGGGGACCCTGTCGGAGTGAAGCTGTCCGGGCGGGCAAGAAAAGGCGATACTGTCTATAAGATTGTCGAGTAATATCCGGATAAACAAACGGCTGGCCGGCCGTTCCTGATGTCGATTCACCGGGTGATCGCCTGAACATGGAAACGAAGCCACAGATGAACACAGGGAGAAGACAGAAGACAGAGGACAGAAAACAGCAATCCGTCATCCGTCCTCCGTCCTCCGTTCCAGGAGTGTAATCCTTCGACCGGGCTCAGGACAGGCCTGTGAAATCTGTGGCGGATAACTTTGCCCGCCCCGTTAGACAGAAGACAGAGGACACTAGTCCGTTCTCCGTCATCCGTTCTGCGAGGGCGTCTGGCTCTACCTTCCCGTCAGGGCCGGCAGGTGCGGCCCGGCCGGACCTGAACGGCTTGAGGAAAACACATGTCTGACTTTGGCAGAGAAAAATTCAAAGAATATTGGAAGGCAACTGAGGTAATAAGGCAGTACCAAAGGATGCTTTTCACCTTTGGAGATATGGAGCTGCCCTACGTGCTCGTGGCTGAACACAGCCGATTTAAGGATAGGACCTTCGTAAGAAAAGGCATGGTTCTGCTGCAAAGACCACATATACTGCTGCCTCCGCAATACGGCGGAATAGAGTTTAAAGAAGGTTTTGAGCACGCGCACGTAATGCCGCCGGACGCTGTGTATCTTCTGCGATCAATGCACCTGCCTTACTCCGCCATAACTAACAGGCCGATCGCTGACGACCAGATAGAGTACGGCAGTATGCAGCACGTGCTGGACAAATTNNGACGGGGCTGACATCTGTTTGATGCGGTATTCCTTGGGGCTGGCAATCAAATCGGCGCCTGAAAATGTGAAGGAATTCTTCGAACACCTGCGCCGGCGGAGAGGTGAGCCTATAAGGCCTGACGAAAGGATCACAGATGAAGACATAAGAAGATTATTCGGGTAGGTTCCTTGGTCTGTATTTAGGAGAAATGCTATGAATCGTCGCAAGTTCCTTCAAGCCGGCGCAGCCGGGCTTGCACACCTTACGGCTGGCGGACTGGTTTTATCCGCCATTGGCACCCACGCTGCCGAGCCGACAGAGCTAAAATCCAAGCGTGTCGCCCTGGTCGGCTGTGGCTGGTATGGTAAGAGCGCACTATTCCGCCTGCTTCAGGTCGCGCCGGTCGAGGTGGTTTCGCTGTGCGATGTGGACAAAAAGATGCTGGCAGAGGCTGCCGAGATGGTGGCCGCCCGCCAAAAATCGAAGAAAAAACCACGCACCTACAGCGACTACCGCCAAATGCTCAAACAGGAAGAGCTTGACATCGTGCACGTCGCCACGCCCGACCATTGGCACGCGCTGGCGATGATAGCGGCTGTGCAGGCGGGGGCCGATGTCTATGTCGAGAAGCCCATCAGCGTGGACGTGGTCGAGGGCCAGGCTATGGTCGCTGCGGCTCGTAAAAATAAGCGCGTCGTGCAGGTGGGGATGCAGCGGCGCAGCACCCCGCACATCATCGAGGCCCGCGACACGATCATCAACGAGGGTAAGCTCGGCAAGGTCGGGGTGGTCGAAATCTATTGTTACTATCACATGCGTGCTCGTGGAAATCCGCCCGACACCGAGCCACCCGAGAACCTCGACTACCAGATGTGGACGGGCCCCGCCCCCATGCGACCGTACAACTCACTCGTCCATCCAGGACGCTGGCGGTCGTTCATGGAATACGGCAACGGAATCGTGGGCGACATGTGCGTTCACATGTTCGATATGGTCCGCTGGATGCTCGGCCTGGGCTGGCCAAAGCGAATCGGCTCTTCGGGCGGCATCTTCCTCGACAAGCAAAGTAAGGCCAATATCTCCGATACTCAGACCGCCGCCTTCGACTACGACGACCTGACGGTCCTCTGGCAGCATCGCACCTGGGGACACGCGCCTGATGAGAAGTATCCGTGGGGAGCGACTTTCTACGGCGACAAGGGTACGCTAAAAGTGGGCGTTTTTGGCTATGATTTTGTCCCGCGTGATAAGGGCGAGCCGATTCACCGCGACGTCACTTACGAGCTGGAGCAATACCCCGAGGATAAGACGGAGGAGCGATTGGAACGGCATTGTGCCCCGGCGCTCCGCCTGCACATGAAGAACTTCCTGGCGGCGATCGCTGCTCGCGGCAAACCGGTGGCCGACATCGAAGAGGGTTACATCTCCAGCGCAAGCTGCATCCTGGCCAACATTGCGATGCAGCTCGGCAGAACGCTTTCCTGGGACGCACAAAATGGGCGGGTTATCGGTGACGAGGACGCGAACCACCTGTTGCGTCGCCCTTACCGCAAACCGTGGGTACATCCGGCGCCTGAAAGCGTCTGAATCAGGGCAGCCCGCTGCGCTCGCCGCGGGGCAGCCCGAGGACAGAAGATGGAGCGATTTAGAATCTCGAATATCGAACAAGGAACTTCGAAGTTCGAAATTCGCCATTCAATATTCGATATTCGTTGGCGGATAGATGCCCTACTGCTGATTCTGTCAATCGGGCCATTATCCGCCCCAGGCGGACTGGCTGGTAGCTCTCCGCATGAGGCTGCCGCTGCGCAGATAGCGGCTAAGCCACGAGCTGCGCTGGCCGCGGGGCAGCCCACCCGGTATATGATAGTCGTCACGGGCGGCGAACTTCTGGCGGGCACTTACCAGGACGGGCATACTTACTTCCTAACCCGGACACTTCGCCCACTGGGCCTTCGCTGTGCCGGGTCGATGTGTGTGGATGACAGCCAGGCTGATCTCGAAGAGGCGCTTCGCTTTGCCACGGGCAAAGCAGCCTTGGTGATTGTCACAGGCGGGCTTGGTCCCACCGAAAACGACATCACCCGCGAAGTGCTCTGCGATTTCACAGGAATCCCGCTAAAGGAACACGTCGACGTGCTGCAGGATTTGGCCCGGCGATTCGGCGTGCCGCCTGCCGAGCTGCGCCCCAATCTACGCCGGCAGACGCAGGTTCCAACACGCGGCATGTATTTCAAGAACCCCAACGGCACTGCTGTGGGCCTGCTTTTTGAAACGGGTAGCGCCGTGATCGTCGCGCTGCCCGGGCCGCCGGGCGAATTGCAGGCTATGGTCCGCGATGAGCTGGTGCCGTATCTGAGCCGGCGATTCGGCACGCGACTACCCGGGTGCTCCCTTACGCTGCGGTTTGTAGGGCTTGGCCAGTCCCAGATTGACCAGACACTCAGGGACAATGTGTCGCTACCGCCCGACGTTACGGTTTCCTCGCAGTTCCAAGGCGGCCGAGTGGACTTTACCTTTTCGCTGCCCGATGACACACCGCGCGACCGGGCCCGGCTGCTGGAGCTAAAACAGAAAATTATCGAGCACTTGGGCGATTATATTTACGCGGATAGTGACACGTCTCTGGAAGAACACGTCGTGAAGCTGCTGGAAGCGCGCAAGGCAACCCTGGCGATAGCGGAAGCGGGCAGCGGCGGAAGTTTGACTGCTGCGCTAAATAGCGCGGAGGGCGCACGCCAGGTGCTGGCCGGCGCGTACGCTGCTCCAACCGTAGAGAAACTTCGCCGCCTGCTCGGCGTGCCCGACGACCGATGGACCGGCAGCACATCTCGCAGCCAAAAAGTAGAGCAGCTTGCCGAAGCAGCAGCCGATGCGACCGCAAGCCAGTGGGCAGTCGCAGTAGGCAACGCCTGGCAAGATGTAAGCGGCGCGGGCTACGTGGATGTGGCTTTCAGGCTGCCCCCGCGTCTTCCGCCGGAGGGCGTCCTGCGGACTGCCGAAGACAAGAGCGGGGGCCGCGTAGAAAGCCAGCAGGTTCGACTTCGTGACGCTGGAGAATTGGGCCGCTTACGGCTGAGCACGGAACTGCTGGACCACCTGCGGCGGCGATTGAGGTCTGGCCCATAGGGAAGTTCTTAGTTGGTTAGCGAATTTAGAATTAGAGAACCCCAAACAAACGGCCCTCGCATTTGTAGGAAGGTTATGAATATGGATGGATCAATACCAAAAGCGATTGTCCTGGTGTTGCTGATTTGCACAGCCGTTCAGGGCTATCAAAGCAACCCGTATGTTATCAAGCTTGCCATTCCTGCGCCGCAAGACTCAGCCGGCGGAATAATTGTGGCGGACGCCGATAATGACAATAGCATAGACTATTTAGTCACCGTGCCCGGGCACATAGCGGCTTACGCCAATGACGGCCGGAAATTGTGGGTGCTTGACGCCGATATTGTGGTGGGTAGCTCCAGCGAAAACGACGGCCTGCCGGGTCATCACGGCCCCGGAGTAGCTGCCGCCGACGTCGATGATGACGGCAAATGCGAGGTGCTCTTTTTGACCAAAGACTCTGTTCTTCACATTGTGGATGGAGAAACCGGACATCAGAAAGCTGCCGCAAAGCCGCCTTATCCAAGCCAAGCCCAGCGATGGGAAGCAGCTATGGTTGCCGACTTTCAGGGCGCCGGCAGAGACCGTGACATCCTGCTACAGGCCACTAATAAAGAAGGTTACCGGATGGGCAAATTCCTCGCTGCGTATTCCGTATCGGAGCTCGTAAACGGCGGCAAGCCCCTGTGGGAAACTGCCGATTTTGTTTGCTGCGCCCACAATGCAGCCCGGCTTGCCGACATCAATGGCGACGGGCGCGACGAGGTGCTCGGAGCCACGATTTTTTCAGCCGACGGCAAACTATTAGCCCAGGCGGTTCCCGACCGCTACCACATTGACAGTCTCTTCGTGGCAGATGTCCGCCCGGATAGACCCGGCTTGGAGGTTGTCCTTCTTGAAGAAGGCAGCAACCACGTGCAAGTTATCGGCAGCGCAGGCCCTATATGGCGGACACATTTTGAGAGGCAGGAACCTCAAAACGCCGTCGTCGGACGGTTCAAAAAGGCCAGCAGCGAAGTTTTCATCTGGTGCCGGTCGCGCTACGACGAGCACCAAAAACCATTTGTCTTTGACTCATCGGGCAAGAAGGTCTTTGATTACCGTATGGATGACGTGGCCCCTGCCGGCTGGACAACCAAGGGCGTCGAAGTCATTCACACCATTGATTGGACCGGCGATCTCCAGCAATTAGCCTGCGCTAAGGAACGACACGAAAGCGGCGATGTGTGCATTTTCGAGCCCCTGACAGGCAAATTTGTGGCACATTTTACCGAGAAAGCCGACCGATTATATGTCGCAGATGTCACGGGCGATTGGCGTGAAGAGATAATCGTCCTGAACGGCAGCGAGCTTCACGTGCACCAAAATAGTGACCCCAATCCTACGCCCGATCGCCAGCGCCTATGGACTGAGCGAAACTACCGCCGGCTTAAACAGTGCCACAATTACTATTCGCCATGAGTAGCCTGGAGAAAATCACGTCAGCAAGTCATAAACCTGCCGGATGGCGTCAATGATATAGTCATTGATCCGCTGGGTGTATTTCGCCCCGATGCGGACCTGGACGAAACGGTCGAAGATCTCCAGCGTACCCCTGCAGTTGTCGGGGCCATATTTAATTTCCTTGCCCTGCGGGCTGTTAAACGACGGCCAATCTCGATGCCTCGCTCGTTTGTTTATCACCGACTCCTCGGTGGGTAGCAGTACCGACCCCGTCAGCGTGGACGCTGGAACCTTGCGTTTCCTCAGCTCCCGGATGCAGCGGTCGCGAGATGCTTTGTCTTTGGTCTCGAAATAAACGCCGTAACCGATGTCGCCGTCCGGGTCGGGACGCTGGCGTAGGCGAATGCCCGCGAGCATTTCAATGCCGCTGTAGATGGCTTCTGCATTCTGGCGGAGATGGGCGAGCATGGAATCGAGCTTAGTCAACTGTGCCCCAAGCACGGCTCCTGTAAACTCACTCATTCTGAAGTTCTCCCCCGCGAATGTTTGCACCCGGCTGGTCCCCACACGGTCAAGAAAAAGCTGGTGTATCGTGCCCATATTGTGGAAACGAGCCGCTCGCTCGTAAATGACCGGATCGTTACTTACCAGGGCACCGCCCTCGCCCGATGTGATCATCTTATTGATCTGAAAGCTGTAGATGCCCACGTCACCAATGGAGCCCAGTTTCTTTCCGCGATAAGAACCGCCCACGCATTGCGCACAATCCTCCAGTACCGCCAGGCCGCGCTTGCGGGCCGTCTCCATAATCGGGTCCATATCACAGGGCCCGCCGAGCAGGTGCACGGCGATGACGGCTTTAGTGCGGGCAGTGATCTTCCGCTGGAAGTCCGCAGGATCGAGATTAAAGGTGCGGTCGATGTCCGCAAAGACGGGCAACGCTCCCGCGTGGATAACGCAAGTATAGTCCGACCACCAGGTGTAAGCCGGAACTATCACCTCGTCGCCCGGCCCGATACCAAGACCTGCCACCGCACAATCCAGAGCCGCCGTGCCCGAGGTTACGCCCAGCGCAAAACGCGTGCCCATGTACTTTGCGAAGTCCTGCTCAAAGCGTAGGACCTTCACCGGCTCACCAGGCCCCCAAAAACGGAACGGCGACCCGGATTCCAGCACCTCCAGCAGCGCATCCTGCTCACGTTTGTCGAAGAATTGAGGCCCCACGTATCCCGGATCAATGTCCGGCATTTCTGTCGGTTTTGGGTCTTCTTTTCCCGAAAGCCCTTGCGCCATCAAACCGACACCCGCGCCGGATAAGGCCATACAGCCAGTCGCTAAGAATTTTCGGCGGCTAAGATTCCGCCCTTCCGGCCTTCGCAGCTCGCTGTGCTGGCCGCGGGGCAGCCGCTCCGGCGAAGTAGGCTCGGCATTGTTGTTGACATTTTGTATCGTCATTTTTGACCTCCCTACCTTTCCGGTGGAATCTGTGTAATCTGTGGACAATCACCGACTGCGAATTGAATTCCAGCCAGCACATGGCGCAGAAAGAGCGGGTTCCAGTAAGTATCGGCGGCGTGACCCAACGTGGTGTAAAAGACACGCCCTTGCCCGTACTGAGAGAGCCAGGAGACAGCGTAGTCCTTGTCAGATCGCTTGCCCGGATCAGCCATTCGCTCCAGGTCGAGGCTCAGTAAAACGTGGAGTCTCTGGCGTGAATAAGGCTCGCCGAAGATGTAAACCTCGTCATTGATGCGCAACGGCTTGCCGCCAAAGCAGGCGTTCACCGGGTGCTGTGGGTCGTCCAGCTTGATGGCCACCTCCTGGTAGATGTGCCCGCTGTAGTAGCCGCCCATCATCTGGCCGTATTCGGGCCAATTTTGCAAAGCCGCGGTGGCGGCATGAATACCCACGATGCCTTTGCCGCCGCGCACATAATCAACGATGCTCTGCTTCACAGCCGCGTCAAATTGCCGAGCGGCGGCCTTCTGCTCATCGGTGCGCTGGCCGAAATCATCGGGCAGGAACGGGTCAGGCTCGTGAATGTTGTTCATCACCAGCGCGTCGAATTGCGGCAGACGATCACCCATGTAGTAAACGCGGGTCATCGCTGACCGTGGCCTCAAAAGCGCCGGTTTTACGACCAACTATTTCCAGCGCCTTCTCGGCGTAAGGATTCGGCTGGTGCGTCCATGTGTGGCCCCAGACGAGCACCTTGCGCGGTTTTGCGGGCTTGGCCGGCGCTTCGTCCGGAGCAGCAGCTTCGATCTGCCGAATCTGCTCCTCCGCCGGTGAGGGGACACTCCTTGCCCTCATTTTCCCGGCTGTGGCTTCTGGCGGCGTCGGCCCAGGCGCGCGCTTCACTGGGCGCGCGGCACGCGGAGCCGTCGGCGCTTGCAAATCGCCGCCGGCGAATTGGACGGCATCGAGGTAGAACTTCAGCAGTTCTGGATTCCAATAAAGCTCGGTCCGATGTCCAAAGGATGTATAGAAAATACGGCCTTTGCCGTAGGTCTTAACCCAGGCCAGAGCGAAATCGTTGTCTTTGCGGTTAATCCACTTTACGCCCATGTTCGTCCGTTCCGGATCGAGCGACAGCAGCACGCGTACCCTGCCGCGGTCATACGGATCACCATACTGAAATATCTCGTCCGCAAGCCGGAAATCCTTTCCGCTAAACGCTGCTACCAGAGGATGCGCCGGCTCTTCCACCGTGATGCCCACCTCTTCGTTCCAGGGATGTCCCGTGAAGGTGGCGCCGAGCAGTTGCTGGAACTGCGGCCAGTGCCGGTTGGCGCCAATGGCGTAATGGATCGCCATGAGGCCCCCTCCGCCGGCTACATAATCCACCAGGCTCTTGCGCAGGACCTGCTCGACGGCGGCCTTGTCTGTGCCGTACTTCTTGAACGCCTCCTTGGCCATGTCGGCATCGGTCGGCGTGATCCATGGGCCGGAGCTATTGTTCATAACGATGGCATCGAACTGCCGGATATTCTCCGGCAGATACATAGCCAGGTCACCGCTCACGACCGGCTCAAACGCGCCGGTCTTCTTGCCAAGGGTCTCGAACGCGGCGGTGCCGTAGGGGATGCAGTAGCCCTTGTGCGGGTCTTTTTCCATCAGGTGCGCCGGCGTGATCCAGATGAGCACTCGCCGAGGCTTCGTGGGAACGGCACGAGCCTTGGCCGGCGCAGCTTCGGCGATCTTCTTGGCCTGCTGCGCGGGAATCTGCTCGGCAGCAAATAATCTGCACGACAGCGCTACGGTGACAAGCAAGCACAGAAATATGCGATTTTGCATTTTCATAGCAGAGCCCTTCTTACAGAGACCAACCCTGGCGGTATTCCGGCCGCAACAGCGCATCGGCCTGGGCGTTATTGACGATTTTCATGGCGACTGGATCAAAATCGAGCTTGCCCTCAAACTGGGTAGCCACGTTGCCGAGCATAAGGAACTCGTTGAGCGCCGATGCGTAGTCAAAGTTCGCCCAGGCCGGCTTGCCCCCTCGGCACGCGATGAACCAGTCCATCTCGTGCCCGCGCGACTGATCCACAGTTTTTGGTCTGTCCTTCTCGATGTTCTTGAACTGCTCTTCAGGCAGCAAGCGGAAGGTCGCGTTGTGGCCGGTGGCATGGATCGTGCCTTTTGTTCCCACGATGATGGCCCCGGCGTGGTCCATCCACTTCTTTTCCTTTTTGTCGCCCCAGTCGAGCCCGTCACCCAGCAGGCCCTCAATGAGGTCTCGACTGCCGGGAGCGGCGCCGTTGTGCCAAGTTAAGGTGATCGGCTGGAACTCGGTGCGCGCCGGTATCTCCCACGCCACTATCTCCCAGCGTGGGAACGAGAGCTTATTGATCCCGGAGCATTTCGCTTCAACACGGATGACAGGGCGAGAGTCTTTAGTCTGGTTGGCAAGCCAGAGTTCGTGCACCTTCATGGCCATGAACGCCAGGTTGGCGCTATGCGAGGCCCAGTTGCCGAGCTGGCAGGTGCCGAAGTCACGCCAGAGATTGCGCTGCAGCCACTCCGGATGGTAGGGACGGAAAGCCGCCGGGCCAAGCCATAGTTCCCAATCCAGCCAGTCCGGCACAGGCTTCTCTCCTGGCGGCTGTTTGCGGTCCGCACCGCCGCCGGAGTTCCAGACGTGCACCTCTTTAATCTGGCCGATCGTGCCATCGCGGATCAGCTCCAAGGCCCGGCGGAACTGCCCGCTTGCGGTGCCCTGGTTACCCATAGATGTCGCCACCTTGTGTTTGCGGGCCAGCTCCCTCAACGCGCGGGATTCACCGACCGCGCGGGTGAGCGGTTTCTCGCAGAAGACATGTTTGCCAGCCTTGATGGCAGCAGCGGATGCTGCGGCGTGGGTATGGTCCGGCGTAGCAACAATGACTGCGTCGATTTCCTTGCCCATTTCATCCAGCATCCGGCGAAAGTCCCGATACGTTTTCGGCTTGGTCTCGGTTAGGTGCTTGTAGCTCTCGGCTGCCTTGCGCTCCCAATCGTGCGGCGAGGCCGCGTAACGTTCGGCACTTTCCTGCCACCGCTTAAACGCCTCGTCTATTCTGCGGCTATCCACATCGCACAGGGCAACCACATTCTCCATCCGCGGAATCGTGTCTACGAACCACACGCCGCGTCCGCCGACACCCACCAGAGCCACGTTGAGCTTTTCATTGGCCTGGTAACTGCCAGCGGCACGGCTGTCTTTGAGGATCAACAGACCTACCCCACCAAGTGCCGTGTTCCTAAGAAAACTGCGACGGCTGAATTGAGATGTCATTTGCTGTTCTCCCCGTCAGGGCCGGTCGTTTAGCCCTGCGATTCATCGCAGGGTGCGTCGCCGTCCCGGCGACGGCTAAACTTTGCCCACTTTCTCGGGTAGGTTAGCCCCGCGATTCATCGCGGGGTCCGTCGCCGTACCGGCGACGGCTAAACGCGCTGGCAGCCTACTGTTCGTCCGCCCGGCTGTCCGGTCGCGGCGGAATCTTCACGCCTTTCGGATTGTACCTAACGACAACGAAAATCAACTGCTCATCGCTGGTATTTGTAAGCCCGTGATAAACCCATGGCTCGGCATAAAGGATGTCACCACGCCTTGCGGGAAACTCTTTCCCAGCCAGAGACCACGTCCCGGAACCGGCAACCAAAATCAGGTATTCCTCTTGAGCGTGCCGATGCGCTCGATGAACCGCTTTGCCCGGCTCAACCACCGCTACTGCCCCGAGTATATCTTTTGTGCCGTGCGTCTCGCCTCGGAAATATGTACGCATCTGGCCCCAATCCGCCTGCTGCAATTGGGCATCGTCCCAGTTGACGACCTGTGACTTCAAGGGCTTTGGTTCCGCCTCGGTTGCGTAAACGCGATATCCCAGGAAAAAGGCCGAGCTGAAACCGGCGCCGCATAAAACGACTAACGATAACAAACATGCCATTCTTGCAAACATAGACACCTCCCCCGGCCTCTGGCCGGGAATCCCTCGGATTCGCTCGGGACAGGTTCCAAAATTCCTATTGCCTCGGTATCAAGGCATCCCGAATAGGCTCAACCCATCTTTCGTTGTTGATGTCATACAGGATAAAATCACTATCAAACTGCCAATATGCCCAGCTCCAGCCGAGCTTCTCCGCTGCGGCAGTGACAAACTTCAGATAACGGACCCGCGAGTCCATCGGCGCTTTGTCATAAACGCCAAATTCGCCCAAGAATATAGGCCTGTTGTGCTCCTTTGCCCAGGCCTGGGCCTTCGCGAAGTCACCTTCGACAGCCGCTTTCTCCTGGTCGGTGCCCTTCCACTCGACGCCCGTTTTATCCTTACGACCGGCCCAGGCGGCGCCCTGGTGGGTGAAATCCATAGGCGAGTAATAGTGGACCGTCACAATGATGTTCCGATCATCCTCGGGCAGCTCCAGTTCGCCAAGATGGCCGATAGAATTATAATTGGCTGGTCCGATGATAACCGTCCGGACAGGATTGGTCTTACGAATAATGGCCAAGGCCTCGCGCATGTACTGGTTCCACATCTGCGGAGTCAGTTTTCGGCTGGGCTCATTCAGTATCTCGAATAGGACGTTGTCAGGGGCGTCCTGAAAACGCTGGGAAACCTGACGCCAGAACGCCAGAAACTTATCCTTGTTTCCTTCCGGATCGTTGCCCATTGCACCGAATTCATGCATATCCAGAATAACCATCAAGTCACTCTGCAAAGCGTTTTTGACCGCCCAATCCAAAACTTGCCACCAGGAATCCGCCAGGGCGTAGTCTTTGTCCGCAGTTGTATAGCGAAAAGGATGCAGGTTGATTCGCACGCCGGCAAACCCCGCGTCTTTTATCATGCGGAAATACCGGGCCTTGAAGCGGGCCTTATCCATAGCCCGATCAGGGCCCCTACTCGGGGAACGCCATATTGGGTCATATCCGATGATGTTTACGCCGCGTCCGAGCTTACGATTTTGAACAAAGGGATCGACTCCGGTTCGCTGACCCGCCAGAATTGTAACCGGCCAATCTACCGCCAGAAGTAAGAGCACAAAGACTGCACAAGGGTACAACCAAGAGCACAATGGGTTTCTTTTACGCATCGTATGAGCCTCCACTATTCAAGAATCTGATAAAGCGCTATTCCAAAACCAGCCCACATTCTAACACACAACAGGCAGCGAAGCAACACCGAGCGCAGCCAGTCCATTAGTGAGGTCAACACCCCATTGGTGGGCTGACTGAAGGCACGACAAACCTTCGCTGACAAGGCAGCTCACAGGCTACAATTCAGCGACCGAGGTTTTGATCTCCTCGAAACGCCCTTCAGCAAGCTGCTTGCCATAATCACGCATAGCGCGGCCTATGTTACGCCAAGCGGTCCAGATGGCATCTTTGCCCCTCGGCGCTGACAGCTGCTTGGCGACAAGCGTCGCCTCGGCGTCGATGAAACTATCGAGCGTCTTATAGTCCCAGGTCGGCATTTTTTGTGCCAGCACCGCAAGTCGTGAGACTATCGTTTCAGCGATTAGGCGTCCGTCTTCGGCTGAAGCTTCTTTTTTCGGGTCGCGCCCTCCCACGCCTTTATGCGGAGGCTCGCCAAGCTGCGAAAGGTCGACTGTCCCCGGATAGAGGTGCATCATGAGCGAGGTCTCACCCCATGCTCCGTGATCACCGGTATAGCCTACATCCAGTGCGAGCATATACTCAGGCGTGCCGAGCACAGGAATTCCCAAAGCACGGCTCATGCGAACCGCCGTTTCGCGCACCACTATCTGCTGTGCCGCACCGTAGTGGCCGGTGAGAATGATGATCGCACGGAATCCGTCACGGGCCATTTCTCGGCAGAGCTGCTCAAGCCATGGCCGAAGGAGCTTGGAGAAGACACTGTCTTCCGGCTCCATGACGAACGTATGCGGCTGGTCCACGCCGCCGACACCACCATAGAGCGGCGGCGCGACCAAGCCCCCCGCCTTCCTGGCCGCTCGGACGCAAAGTGCGTGTGCCTTCACCGAGTCGACGCCCACCACGTTGTGTACCCCATGCCANNTTTCTTGTGCCACGGCAAAAGAGCCTACTATCGCACCGGCTGCAATAGTGCCTAAGAACTCTCGCCGCCCAAGCCCGCCAAAGGTAAGACGCGCAAGGCTTGTGGTCATGCGGAACCTCCTTTCTCTCCAATGACCCCAAGGGATCATGTACGTACACGCAACGCTACCACCTCGTGGTCCAAGATCGAGGGTACAGTAAGCGAGGCAATTCCATCTTTGATTTCGTAATCCGGCGTTTTGTCGCTGACAAGCAAGTGGACCCCTTCCACCGTTTCACTTCGAGGAATTTGAACCTGAACCTTTTGTTCGCCGACAGGAATGAATTCCCTNNAACGGGCCTTTCATCATCATCGGGTTGGTCAGATTGACCAGATGAACCGTAATTGACCGTCTTTGCCGCCAAATGGTGACATCAAGGACACCGGGTCCCGCCACTCGAACCGGCGGCTCTTCATTTGCCGTCCAATCAATTATGTTCCGCAGAAGCCGTCCATGGTCGAGATTCATTATCTCCCAGAACGTCCGGTCTATGTCCCAGGGGACATAAGTAATCCGGCTTTGCCCCAATTCTCGTAAATATAGTTCCCGAATATCTGTGTCCGGCTGCCGGGGATAAACATGTTCCATCGGCAGGTCAGGATAAGCGGGGATCAACGTCACCGGAGAAGGAAAGTCTATCTTAGGTTTTACATCCAGCCGCCAAATCCCATTGATGATTCGGTACGCGTCTTCCAGGCCGCTCAAGACGGGATGAAACCGACCAGTTTTTGAATCGCCTTTCAGTCTCAGATATGAATTCTTCATTGGGCCTTCGACGTGGTCGTTATAAGAGACTCCAAACAAATCGGCGAGGCCGAAATCGCGCCGTCGCTCCGCCTGCTCGTCGTATAAAGACGTTTCAAAGGTAGCAACCAAACCCCCGCCACGCTGGACGTATTGCCTCAGCTGTTCGCACTGCGCCTCCGAAAGGGCGGCGATGTTAGGCAGAATCAACAATTTGAAGGGCTTTAGACGCTCGGCGTCGAGCAATCGGTCGTTCACCATCTCAAACGGTATCCGCGCTTCGATGAGGGCATGGTACATTCCCAGCCCGTGACCGTCGTTTCGTTCCTGCCATCTTTCCCCGCCGTAGTAGCGGTTTGTCTGCTCGGAGTAAACCATCGCCACGCGAGCGAGCGATGCAATGTTTCTCAGATAAGGCTCGGCAAGGTAATGCCATTGATAGATTCTTTCGACCACCTTGAGCCAACGCCGGTCATAGAGCGTGCCTGAAAACTTGACAAACCACGGCCTCATGTTGTTGGCGGTTCCTTCCGCCGCCCAAATCCTGACCTCTGCTTCACTCTGCACGGAGTCCTTCCACCGGTAAGATTCCTCCAAGCCGATACTGAATATGCCTCCGAG
>JAFNGF010000148.1:1993-8411 GCA_017885385.1 Planctomycetota bacterium | reverse complement strand
CCAGCCGTCCCAGCGCTCCCAGATGCTGGTGGCGCCGTGCTTGATGCTGTAGCCCCAGCTGGGGAAGGTGTCGCTTGCCAGCAGGCGGTAAGCGATGTCAAGATGTCCCATCTGCGTCAGTGCGGGCAGCAAATAGCTCAAGCCCACAAAGCCGGTGGAAAGATGCCAGTCTTTTTCTCCGAGAGCTTTGATCAAATGACCGGAGGCAAGCTCGCGTTTTTCAGCCGGCAGCAAGTCAAAGTAAAGTGCCAGGCAATAGCAGGTCTGGGTATCGCCTTTAATTTTGCCATCGTCAGAGACATAAGCCTTATTGAAGGCGTCCTTTATTTGCTGGAATAGTGCCTCGTATTCCTTAGCATCTTCGTTTTTGCCGACGGCGGCAGCCATTTCAGATAGCAGGCGCGTGCTGTAGGCAAAGTAGGCTGTTGCAATTATGTCCTTTGGCGTGTCCGAGCCTACGGCCACCCAGTCGCCGTAGCCGTAAGCCGGTCGCAGCAGGTCCTTGCTATTGGTTCGCAGGTAAGCGATCCACTTTTTCATCGCTTCGTAGTGCTTCTGGATGATATGCTTATCGCCATAAACCTTGTACATCGTCCAGGGACAAATCACTCCGGCGTCGCCCCAGGCGGGTACGCCGTCGCCCATAGCGACCTTGCGAGGGGCAACATCGGGGAAAGCCCCATTCGGGTTTTGAGCATCTTCCAGGTCGACAAGCCATTTGGTGAAAAATGCCGCCACGTCCATATTGTAGGTGGCGGTGCGAATGAAGATTTGGGCGTCGCCGGTCCAGCCGAGCCGCTCGTCGCGCTGCGGGCAGTCGGTGGGCACTTCGAGGAAATTGGAACGCTGCGACCACATTATGTTCTTATATAGCTTGTTGACCATCGGATTAGAGCACTCGAACGAGCCGACGACCGGCGTATCCGAATGCACGACAATGCCGGTGATGGCGTCCGCTCCGGGCCTGCCAGGGTAGCCGGTCAATTCCACGTATCGGAAGCCGTGATATGTAAATCGCGGCTCCCAGATTTCGGTTCCATTTCCTTTGAGGATATAGGTGTCGGTGCAGCGTGCCGCTCGCAGGTTGGTGGTGTAAATAGTGCCGTCGGGATTGAGCACCTCGGCGAAGCGCAGCACTACTTTCGTTCCGGCCTGTCCCTTAACTTGTAGCCGCGCCCAGCCGGCAAAATTCTGCCCCAGGTCAAAAACAAACGTGCCTTCTTTCGCTTCGGTGATTTTCACCGGCTCGATTTCCAGTTGTTTTCGCACCGTCACGCCCGGATAAGACTGTAAAAGGCCCGGAATTGTCCCGGTTACGACCACATCGCCCCAGGCCGAATCGTTAAAGCCTGGCCTATCCCAGCCGGGCATCTCCTTGCGGGCATCATAAGTTTCTCCCATCAAAAAGTCCGCCTCAAGGTGCGGCCCGTATGTAGCTTTCCAGGATTCGTCGGTGACCGTAATCTGTCTGGTGCCGTCGGTGTATTCGACATCGAGCTGCATGAAAAACCGCGGGTCTTTGCCGTAGTGCTCTCTTTTTTGCCCGAACCCGATATAACCGGCGTACCAGCCATCGGCAATTATAGCCCCTACGGCGTTACTGCCTTTTCTGAGCAGGTCGGCGACATCGTATGTTTGATAGTACACGCGCTTGGAATAATCGGTCCAGCCGGGCGTGAAATAATCTTCGCCCACGCGTTGGCCGTTTATGCGCAGCTCATAAAGGCCCAGCGCAGAGGCGTAAACCGTGGCTCGCCTGATGGGTTTGTAGACCCAGAAGACATTGCGCAAATATCGCGGCGGAGGCAAAACCAGCTTGTCTTTGCCTGTCTTTGCTTTTTGGAGATTTGCCTGATTCGGCTCTTGCGCTTCTTTGTCAGAAGGCGCCAGTGCTGCATCGTAGCCTATCCATTTAGCCTGGCGGTACTTGGGGTCGGGCAAACCCATCGTCCAGTATGCCGGCTTACTCCACGCCGAAAGGTTGTCGTCTCTATCCCATACCCGCACTTTCCAGTAGCAGCGCACGCCTGACCTCAAGGGCTTGCCTTTGTAGACTATGTGCGCGGTCTGGTCGGAGTCGACTTTGCCGCTGTCCCAGAGATCGCCGCGGCCTGCCTTGAGGTTTTCCTGGCTGCCGGCGACCAATATCTGGTAAGCGTTTTGCTTCTGCTGCCGTTGCTCGGATTCGATAATCCAGCTTAATCGCGGCTCAGCCACATCGATACCCAGCGGATTGACCCGGTATTCGCAGCGCGGCGCCGTTACCGTGACGTCGCTGTGGCCAAAGGTGTATCGGTTAACATCTGTTAAGGCGGCGCAGCCGCCCACGACCAGCAGGAGTTTGACCAATAGGATTGCGTTGAGCCGATTCATCTGTATTTACCTCCATAGTCTGCACGTTTTTTGACTTTTGTATCCGGCAAAGGACAAGACAAAAAATTGCCACAGAGGACACAGAGAACTCAGAAAATTTACCGCCGAGCCCGCAGAGTTCGCGCAACGGAGGACGGAGGACAGAGAACGGACGGCGGATTGCTGTCTTCTGTCTTCACATTTTGCTCTCCGCTCTCGGCGTTCTCTGCGGTTAATGCTCCTATTTGTTTCTTTTCTCTGTGCTCTCTGTGACCATTTCGTGGTCGTCCATCACCTGGAGCCGCCGTAGATAAAGCGCATCTGGCCGACATTAGGAACAATCGCAAACGGAGATTTAGCAAAGGGCCTGAAACCGCTGGGCCAGTAGACAAACAACGCCTTACCTACTAAATAGTCGCGGGGGACAATGCCTTCACGATAGACGCGCTGGCCGTTGATTCCTATGCCCCTTTGGCTCCACCGCCTGCCGTCCTCACTATTGGGACTATTATCACCGAGCACGAAAAACTCATCTTCTGCCAGAGTTAGAGGATTGCCTTTAGCCGCCCTGTTAGGTCCGTCGGTTTCCGTATAGTGGATGTCCCTGAATATGGCTACGTGTGACAATGTAAGGTGTCCTGAGCCAAAGATTTTGGCCTGCGGGGCAATGTCTGTCTTTATAGGGCCGGCGTCGTCAGGACCCGGCCCCAAGTCGTAGACTAACCTTTTGCTGCCGACCTGAAAGATCAGTTGATGGTCAACATTGGCAAATTTGACCAAGGTCGGTTTATTTATAGCCGGCTCGGTTGGCTTAAGTCTTGTTAAGTCCCAAGTCTTACCATCCTTTTCCGTCTTTGTGATTGCCATTTCTCCTGTAAAATCCACCCACGCTCTGTAATTAGTTTCATATTTGCTCAGAGAAATGCCGACACGTCCGACCGCCCCGGCTGACCGGGCGTAGAAACGCACCATCAGATCACTGCAATAGGGCATATCGTTGTATCGCGAGACTTCATCGTAAGCATAGGCCGTTCTGAAATCATTGCCGATTGAGCTGTCATAAAGCAACGTATTGATCCGGTCGGGGGCGCTTTGTAAGCCAAACATAGTAGTCGGATTGTTAGGGTCGCCCGTTATCCATTCCGAGCCCGGCTCATTTCTGAAAGGCTGCTGCCAGGCGTGCCCGTTAAAAGAGCCTTGACGCGGCTGAACCGGCTGATAATCGTTATTGTAGACCGGCATCCAAAGCTCGTTCTGGACTTTATGAGGCTTTCGGGCGATTTGGCCGTTGACATAGATGTCACCATCTGTGGTCTCCAACTTTTCGCCTGGAAGGCCGATGAGTCTTTTGATGTAATTTACCGTGGGATCGAGCGGATTTTTGAACACTACTACGTCCCATCGTTTAGGCTGGAAGAGCTGATAAATGCACTTTAGCACAAGTATACGGTCGCCGTTGGTCACCGGCGTTTCGGCGGCGGTCGGCGGGTAGCCTTGCGGCCAGTAGTATCCGCAATTTGGACAGCGCGTCGGGTCCCTCAGCCGGACGCTGCCTGCGGGTACCGTATCCTCGGGATAGCCGTAATTTCGGGGCACAAATCCATGCTCGTATCTGTAGCCGCACTGGCTGCAACGCAGTCGGAAGTGAGCCCCTTTAAGCGTGTCGGCCATGCTGCCGGTCGGTATGCGAAATGCCTCCATTACAAACGCCCGGAATACGAAAGCCAGTATGAAAGCGGTTATCAGCCATTCCAGGGTGTTTACGATTTCAGCGACTCTATCCTTTTTGTCTTGAACAGTCTTGTTCGAGCCGGCCTTTTCGGGTTTATCTGGAGGCATAAATACCAAATCCTGATGCAGAGGGACTATGTCTTCCTTAATTCAAAATTCCAGCAAGGCTAACCTAACCTTCAGGCGTCTGTTCGCAGCACAAAAAATAACGTCGAGCCTGCGCCGCGGAATCAACTTTTGTGCCGAAAACCGCAACGCTCTTAATTATGCCGACAAATCGCCGATAGGTCAATAAACTATGTGTCTGTTATTCGAGGCAAGCTCTGCAACAACGGCCGGCGGTCGTTCTGCCCGAGCCGGCCAAGTAGCTGCCCCTGTGGTGCATAGGAGGACATCGCTAAATACCGGCCTTTTTGCTGTGCCTGACGGTGCGCCTTTGGCGGCGAAAGCGTATTTCTCGCCCATCGAGCCGGCCGCATAGATAAATTCCTGCATAACCTCTTTGCAGTAAAGGCGTTATGAATAGTGGTTTTCCCCAGCAGACATGCGTGTCGATGGTTGTGATCCGTACATTACAGTTAACGCATCAGGCGGGCAAGCCCTCTATGGTAGTTATGACGGCCTCGGCAGAGTTGAGCCTCTTACTTATCCTGGTGCACAGTTGGATTTTGGGGCTGTGGGAAATTTTTGTGCAAAAATTGCTTGCTGTGTAGAAGTCTTTGTTGTATAGTACCTTGTGGTAGCTTTGAGTTATTGTTTTATTACCCGGTTTTGCCGTTAGTAGAGAATTAGTTTGTCCAGATTACTGTTGAAGCGGCCGGGGTGAGTATCGTTGTACGAGCCGGTGATCGGCTGCCGAACGGTCCAAATGTTAATGTGACAGACCGCAGCTCTCGGAACATAAGCGGAATTTAGTGTGTCCCAACCGTCCTTTGCTGAAGTGAGGTAGCGTATGGCAACGATTACAAAGAAAGAGCTTATAGATCGAATTGCAGAGAAGACACAAGCCAAAAGAATCGCGGTCAAGCGCATCGTTCAGACATTCCTTGACGAGATCACAAGCGAGCTTTGTGAGAACAATAACCGTTTGGAATTCCGGGACTTTGGCGTATTGGAGACCAAGACCAGAGCCGCCAGAACTGCGCAGAATCCTAAAACTCTGGAGCGAGTCGAGGTTCCTGCAAAACGAACGGTCAAATTCAAGATGGGCCGGCTGATGAGAGAGAAGCTTGGTGTCCCTACCACCCAGTCTGCGGAAGCTAAGAAATGATTTCCAATACCAGCGGCATTTCCCAACGCAAGTCAATTTCAGCCATTCAGCCTCAGCTGCGGCAGATGGCGGCACGCAAAAGATAATTGTTTGAGCATGCTTTTTCGGAAGGGGCATTTTGATGGCAGATGGAAAAGTGAAGTGGTTTAATCCAAGGAAGGGCTACGGCTTCATTGCCACTGCTGATGGCCGTGACGTCTTTGTCCACTATTCAAGTATCTCAGGAGACGGATACAAAAGTCTTGTCGAGGGTGATCCGGTTACTTTCGATGTAGTCGAGGGTGACAAGGGTCTAAGGGCGGAGAACGTAGTTAAAAGTGAGCCGCAGGAATAAAAGATGACAATGCGCAAAGCTACTTTTGTTTTTTACCCTGCGAGGAGGCTGTAAACAGCTCCTGCTTTTCTTCTCACTCCTTATATGCCTAATAAAGCCGGACAAGCAATAGTAGCAATGGGTTTTCTTGTGCGTCGTAGTAACTGATGCGTCTTGCGTTCCGCTCGCATAAGTAATATACTTACTGTCCGGACGATAGATACGATTTAAGATATGGATTATGATCGGTGCTGAGTTCAAATCCGGATTAGACTGCAGTGTCCTTGTGCTGAACAAGAACTATATGGCTATCCGCATTGTCGGAGCCAGACGGGCGTTTTCTTTGCTGTTCTGCGACCTCGCTGAGGTGATCTCTTTAGAGCAGGGCCAATATGCCAATTATGATTTTCATAGCTGGTGCGATGTAAGCCGATTCAGACGGACTTTCGAGCCGGACGGATACGATTGGGTAGCTACGGTCAATTTTTATATTGCCGTGCCGCGAATCATCCGGCTGTTATTTTATGACCGTTTGCCGCCGGGCGACGTGAAGTTTAACCGGCGCAACATCTTCGCGCGTGACAAGAATAGGTGTCAATATTGCGGCAAGCGCTATCCAACCAGCGAGCTGTCACTGGACCACATCATTCCGCGAACGATGGGCGGAAAATCGGTTTGGGGAAATGTGGTTTGCGCCTGCACGGACTGCAATGTTAAAAAAGGCGGCCGAATGCCCAGGCAGGCGGGGCTGG
>JAFNGF010000148.1:0-1892 GCA_017885385.1 Planctomycetota bacterium | reverse complement strand
ATTCGTGGCGTGTCATTGACCAGAGATATTTGATCTCTCCAGCGTCCGGCCCGTTTTGCGTTCTACTCATCTCCTTCTGTCCCTTTACACTTTTTGACTTGCCTTTTCTGATCATCCTCGCTACACTATCTTCAATCGTCCCTGATTACAGACAGATACGAATCAGGGAGACTGCTGACGGCGGTCGCCGGCAGGAAGTCATCTGGGAAATGTCGGTAAAGGGGAGTTCGGGCAATGGTTCGACTATGCTCACCATCCTGAGCGAAGTCGAAGGACCCAGCCCGGGGAGGCTGCAATGATGTCGAATACGATCACTAGGCGGCAGTTGATCAAGACCGGTGTGGCGGGGCTTTGCGCGCTGGCGCTCGGTAGAAGACTTCCGGCGGCAGAAAGCAAGAGACGGTCTAATGTGCTGATCATCACCACCGATCAGCAACGCGTAGACGCGATCGGTGCGGTGGGGAACAAGTGGGTCAAAACGCCCAACATGGATTCGCTCGTGGCCAACGGGGTGTATTTCACGAAGTCCTACTGCCCGTATCCGCTGTGCAGCCCGTCGCGAGCCGCGCTGCATGTCAGCCGGATGCCGCATGAGATCGGTGTGGACCATAACAACATGGCGATCGATCCGAAGATTCCCATCTCCGGCCAGATTTTCCGCGAGGCCGGATATGACACCGGCTATGCGGGCAAGTGGCACTGCCCCGATACGTATCCGGCTGACGGCATCGCCGGCTACGAGGTGCTGAACAAGACCACGCGGCAGGGCAAACTGGCGCAGGTGGTGGATGAAGCGACGATGAACGCGGCAATTGAGTTCATCCGGCGCAAACGCGAAAAGCCATTTCTGGCCGTAGTGTCGTTCATCAACCCGCACGATATCTGCCTGCCGGCGGGAGAGAGCAGTCCGCTTCTGGAGGATGTATGGAAGCGATATCAGCCGCCCGCTGGGGCCGAGCTGCCACCGCTGCCGGCGAATTTCGGGGATACTCAGGGCGCGCCCGAGGCGTTTAGTCGCAAGACGCGACACGAGGCGTGGGACGAGAATCATTGGCGCAAGTACATCTACGCGTATTACCGTATGATGGAGGATGTGGACCGGCAGGTCGGGCAGGTGCTGCAGGCGTTGCGCCAGACCGGGCAGCAAGACAATACGATCATCGTGTTCACCAGCGATCATGGCGAAGGTCTGGCGTCGCATCGGTGGACCGGCAAGATGATGTACTATGAGGAAGAGGCCGCGGTGCCGCTGATCGTGAGCTGGAAGGGCGTGACCCCCGCCGGGCGGATCGACCGCGAGCACTTGGTTTCATCGCTGGACGTGCTGCCGACAATCTGCGACTACGCGGGGGTGAAGGGCCCGGCGGTGATGCGCGGGCAGAGCCTGCGGCAGATCATCCAGAAGCCGAAACAGGCGGGGCACGAGTATGTTGTGTCGGAGATGGCAAACGGCCCCGCGCGGAGCTTCATGCTGCGGACGAATAGGTACAAGTATATGGCGTTCCCCGGCACGGGCGGCCAGAGCCAAGAGATGTTCTTCGATTTGGAGACGGACCCCGGGGAGATGAAGAATCTGGCCGGTCAGACGGCATTCGCCGCGGAGATAGAGCGGCATCGAAAGCTGCTGGCAGAGTGGAACAGGCTTACGGAGGAAGACAAGCACCCGATCGAGCCCGCGCCCAAGGGTCAGAGGAAGAAGGCGCAGCGGAAAAGCAGCCGGAAATAGCAGCTCGCTGCGCTGGCCGCGGGGCAGCGGCCAGACCCCCGCTGACAGGAAGACGCGGGGGCAAGATTATCGACCAGCGCCCCTTGCGTGCGCTTGTGTGGGCGGACAGCATAGGCGACTGGTCTGGCAGGCGGGGCTGGTGCTCGTCCGAAAGCCCATCAAGCCC
>JAFNGF010000147.1 GCA_017885385.1 Planctomycetota bacterium | reverse complement strand
TGATAATTTATGCGTTTCTACTTAGCGTATATTGCCGGCAAATAGTTAGCTGCACGTTCGGCACATAATTGCTACAGTAGACCGATGGAGACGCGCTGCCTGACCAATTCAATGGGTCTGCGAACAGACTGTTCGAGTACGCGTACGCGCTGCGCGCCCCTGCGGGACTCGAATACCTGCATGTTCCGCTGGAGGTATAAGAGCTGTCATTGTGGCTGAAATCCACGAGCAGATTATCTACGCCATTGTACTCGAATGGGGTCGAAAATTTGAAGGTACGCCATCCAGTGCCGCCGACCGGCTCATCTTTTTGGTAAACAACTGTCCACCCGGTTGCGTCCAGCTCGCAAGTGGCGTACTCACTCAGGGTCGTGTGTTTCATGCGAATCGTCCAGTTGTTCAGCGTCTGGCCAGGGGGTGTCGTGACATCAAGTGCCAGCGCCGTAATAGTCCCGGGCATCCCGATTTCGCCGGCGAGGTAAATTACCTGGGTCCGACTGTCGTGGTAATCTGTGCGCATCGGGTGACTCCAAGTCGATGTTCCTGTGCCGATAGCGATGGCGGCACACTCACCATCATCCTCTTCTGCCTCATGCAGACTCTCAATGGCCCGCGCCAAATTGACTCTCGGAGTCGTTATGTGCGCCTTGGGGTCGGTTATGTTATCCCCAGTAGAGACCAGAATGTCCTTAACATCTGAAGGTGAAAAATAGCTGCCTATAATCTCTTTGGCAGCAGACTGCAGACAGGCTGCTGCTCCGGCCGCGTACGCACACGCGGCCGAGGTGCCGCCGAAATCTTCGATATAGTCGCCGGCAGAGTAACCCTTCGAGCCGGCTATATCAGTCGTACAGGCTTCGGTGCCTGGCGCCAATATATGCAGGAAAGAAGCTGTGTTTGAGTTCGATTGTACTGCGTCGGCTGCTGTCTCATCGGCTGCGTACCACCCTGTTGAGCAGTAGCTTGATAGGTATTTGGCGGCGCAGGAACCGTCCGCAACACATGTTTGACGTGTTCCAAGAGCTGCGTCATACACAGTTCCGACGGAAATAGCGTTGCTCAGGCACGCGGGATAGCATATCGAATCACAGTAGCCATCGTTGCCTGAACCGGCAAGCACTGTGATTCCGGCGGCAACTGCGCCGTTGACCGCCTCTGCAAAGGCAGAGGGGCAGCGAGCTGGAAACGTTATGTCGTCAATCCAAACGGTGTCCTCGCCTACCGATACCGACGCATCCTTGGAGTAAACCCATATAAAAATGTGCTCTCCTTCCGTTACGGCGAGGGAAAACTGCTCCCAGTCGCGCGAACCACACCAAGAACCTGCTGGAAAGAAAACGTCATCAACGTAAAAGTCAAAGTAGTCGTGTAGCAGCTCAGAAGAAACCTTCAGCCAAAACTTGATACTTCCCTGTTTGCAATCAACCATCAGCGCGAGAATACTTAATTCATCATTGCTGATATTGCCTGCTTTGGCGCTATAAGTTCCAGAGTATTTCTCGTCCGATGTGATGGTCCAATTCTTATCTCCGGCATGCATCCACGGTAAGTTGAGAAAATCACCGCGTTCGAATCCTTCAGTGTCCTCCAAACAGTCGCACGGCCTTATATAACGCCCGCTTCCGAGGCTGCTGCTGACCACCAAAATCGGATGACAGGGATCGTCGTTCTGGTGACTGATGCACCAGTCCAAAGCCGCAAGCATAGCGTCGCTCTCATATACGCCCAGCTTGTTCTTCACTTTCAAAGCATACAGCTTGGCGCCGGGAGCAACGCCTCCAACGTAGTCGTCTGTCGCACCCAGATCCCCCGCAGCGATACCGGCACAGGCCGTTCCATGCGCAGTAAGAAGGTCGGCGTCAGGGAATGGGTCGGCGTCATTATCACCGAAGTCGCGTCCCCCGATAACCTTGCTGTTGGGAAACGCTCCGCCCCCAAGTTTGGGGTGAGTGTAGTCGATCCCCGAATCACAAATAGCGATGGCTACACCCTGACCATTGTAGGTTGTCCTGTATGCAGAGGCGTTAATTAGAGAGATGCCCTGCTTAAGGGTTTCCGTAAGAAGAAAAACCGGCTCGATCGACTTGACCCGCGGGTCATTCACAAGTCTGGCTAATCCTTCCAGTGTGACTTCTCCGGAGAACCCCGCCTGGTTCTCAAAACGGTGCCGCAGCTTGAACTGATCGGCGCTCAGTGTAGACAACACAGAGCCTTGGGTTGCCTCCACTTCCCGCTGCAATGCCTGTAACGAATGCACGGACTTCCAGTTAATGGCGGCCTTGGTTTGCTGAGGTTCAGCTAAATTGATGATTACCTTTACTTTGTCTTTGCCCTGCTCGAACTCTCCAATAATATCTTTGTAGCTGATCAACTTCCGCAAAGGGACCGGCTCAGCCAAGCCAATCTCGTAGATTGATAGTCCAAGAAGCAGCCCCCAAAGTAATATTCTGAGCGTTGTCCTGCTCATATTCTTCCCCTTTCATAGATTACGAATGTTTGCTGGTGTGTACTATGCGCGCGGATGCCCGCCTGCGAGAATTTGCTCACATACAGGATAGTAAGCTCCGCGTTTCTATTCTCCTTATCTGCCGCAAATCAATCAACGTCCTATAAGCTACGGCGTTTCAGTAGTGTTGTCAAGCCTAATCGGACAGAAAAGGGTATTTGGTGCAAAAATACGTAGAAATACGGATAGGGAACAAGCTGAAACAGGCCGCCGTGGGTTACGCTGGAACTCTACAAAGGCAGTGTGAATGCGTGGAAGGCCGGTCTATCTGCGCAATGTACTTCGGGCGAGCAGCCTAATCCAGGTGGTTGTACCCTCAGCGTTCAACCCAATCGGCGCGAAAAATCAGAATTGATCGAGGAAACGGATGTCGTTTTCAAAGAAGAGGCGGATGTCGGGAATGCCGTATTTTCGCATAGCGAGGCGTTCGATGCCGAAGCCGAACGCCCAGCCGGT
>JAFNGF010000146.1 GCA_017885385.1 Planctomycetota bacterium | reverse complement strand
TTGACGACCTCCTCGGCTATGGGCACACCAAAAATTTGGCTGTCGTTTTTCAGGATTATCGGAAACGGTCCCTTGCCTTTTGGAATTATCATGCCCACATTTACCTTTATTGTCTTGTCCGGCCCCATTGACAAAAGGATGTGTTTTTTGGTCGCCGCGCCGTCGTAAACGGTCTGCGATGACAATTCTTCAGCGGAAATATTTTTCGGCGGCGGCGGCATGTGACCATACTGGTAATAAAGCATCATCGCTTTGATCTGTTCGCGGCGTTTGGCCCAGTCGGCGGCGGTCTTAACCCGCGTCCCATCGTTCATAACAAATGGGTCGGGCAGCTCCTTCACATCAGGCAGCTTATCGACACCAGGCATATCGACTACCCCAGGCGGATTGGCGCCGCCACAAACGCCGGTCCACACCAAAAACAGTATGGCAATAAGGCTTGGCATCTGATTTAGCGTTCTTTTGTCGAATTGTCCAGCCATAATTATTCCTCCACTTTATAACCACGAATTTCGTGTGCGTTAGGCCGTTAACCCGCCAGACGTATGGCCGGGTAAACACCCACCAGGCACGATGCCCGGATGACTCACTTCTAAAGCACAAAACTCAGGCCGCGTCAAGGCCTTAGATTCGTTTATTACCGGCAAACGGTGCAAATCAATGCTTCATCAGGCCGCTGCGTCTTATCCACATTTTTTAGAACTTTGCTCTTGTCGTTGCTCTTATCGCGGATTACATTATTATTTGGGACAATTGTATATGGCAAGATTTGCAGTGATTGCACTGACGATCAGCTTTTTTGCAGCAATCGCGGTGGCAGGCGCAGTAGTACCCGATAGCTTGACGCCCGATAGGCGGCAGGCCATCAATGACTTATTAGCCGGGCGGTTCAAATGGACAATTAGTCCGCCGTTGGTCAGCCCTCTGAGCCGCGCGAACGAGCTGACCTATTCAGTCAAGGACCCAACGGTTGTTCGCTATAAGGACTCCTGGCATCTTTTCTGCACCATCCGCGGCAAGAAAAGGTCTCACCAGATAGAGTATCTCTGCTTTGAAGATTGGAACGACGCCGGAGCCGCGAAGCGTTACGTGCTGAAGCTGTCCGAGGGATATTTCTGCGCTCCGCAAGTCTTCTATTTTGCCCCTCATAAAAAGTGGTACCTGATATACCAGGTAACTGACGAATCTCGTAAGCCCGCGCTTCAGCCGGCCTATTCGACCACAGACGACATCGCCAACCTGGATTCGTGGAGCAAGCCTGAGCTGCTCTTTTCAAAGCAGCCGGACAATGTCACCAGGTGGATAGATTTCTGGATAATCTGCGATGATACCCGGGCGCATCTTTTCTTTACGTCGCTGGATGGAAGGATGTGGCGGTCGCAGACCAAGCTGGCTCAGTTCCCTGCCGGCTGGAGCCAGCCGGAGGTCGTGCTGCAAGGCGATATCTTCGAGGCGGGCCATATATATCGTCTTAAGGGGCTGAGCAAATTCCTGGCAATAATCGAGGCGCAAGCGGATGGCCGAAGATACTATAAGGCCTACGTTGCCGATGAGCTCGACGGCGGCTGGACACCTCTGGCGGCAACCCAAGACAAGCCTTTTGCGGGTCCCGCCAATACCCAGCATCTTGGCGAGCGCTGGACCGACTCATTCAGCCACGGCGAACTGATAAGAGACGGTTTCGACCAGCACCTGGTGGTCGACCCTGCCAGCTTGCGGCTCCTGTTCCAGGGAGTGAGCGACCAGGCCAGAGCGGGCAAGCAGTACGGAGAAATTCCCTGGCGTCTTGGAATGTTGACCCATCCCTGATAAGGCTTTGCCTGTCAAGCGAGCGCTTCAATACCGCACCAATTACCCGCAGCGCCTCGACCGATTCCTGCCTTGTACGTGTTTAGCCAACTTTGGACGCTGCCATCCTCAAGCCCTGCACCTGTGCGGGCAGGTGCAGGGCTTGGGGATGCCACACGTATGTTCTCAGTCCTATCGGGTGGCAGCCTCAATCCGCCCCCGCGTCTTCTTGTCGAAGACAATGGCGCCAGCCATCCCTTGCGGGAGAGCGGCGGCGGATTGGGGATGGTTTTCCCTCTGGCTAAACACGTACCCTGCCTTCGCAGGAATGACGTCACCCCCGCCCCCGCTTTCGCGGGGGTAAACTCGTGCCTGCGCAAGCAGGCAGCAGGGGTCGCCGAAGTCCGGACTGCGAACCCACATCAAGTCGGCCCGGCACCGCGCCGGAAAACGCTTCTCGATGCTCGTTTCTCGATGCTCGATCCCCGCTTTTTTCGGGACAGGCTTACCCCGCGAAATGCTCGCCCTCACTTGTCCTCAGCCCCGGTATTGAACAAAAACCAACACTAAGGTATACTATCAAGCGTTTCAAAAAGGACTAAAATGTGGCCAAGGAGTGATTATGAAAGCAATGATAACACTGATCGTAATTGCGGTTATCCTGTGTTTTGTCGCGGGCTGTGGGCCTGGCGAGCCATTTGAGATTGAAGGCTCAAGCACACCCCAAAGCGGTACAACGCTGGTAGCCGGCGCCAGGTAATTCAACTTTCTTACCGCCGAGACCGCCAAAGTTTTTACCGCCGAGTGCGCAGAGGACGCTGAGATTTTCAATTTTGATTCCGTCAGGGCTGGACCTGGACGGCTTTCCTCTGCGGTCTCCGCGTGCTCTGCGGTTAATCCTTCTCTGTGCCCCGGTTAGACGTCCGCCCAAGCGGGCGCTGGATGGCGCCGACGTAGGTCTGATGCATCTTATCGAGGTCTTCGGAACCTGCCGTAAAAGCCTGTGGAAAATCAAACGCAGGCAGTTGCAGCGTTCCGCCTTTGGCGGATTTCAGCTCCGAGAGGTTTGCC
>JAFNGF010000145.1:10796-11045 GCA_017885385.1 Planctomycetota bacterium | reverse complement strand
AAGATGCCTCGCTTCGTATCTCGTATGTCGTATTGCGTATGTCGTATCTGGTTTCCGCATCAATTGGCGAACGACAAGCGGTCGATTCGAGGAAGTTTTACGCTCAAGGGTGTATCACGCCTTTGGGGACAAAATACACAGAAACAAGTAAAAAAGCAATAAAAATGCCAAAAAGAGCATAAGGGGCGGATTCGTATATCATACTTCGCTTGTTGCCTTTCTTATTCTGTTTTCTGTCTTCTGTCTTCT
>JAFNGF010000145.1:0-10741 GCA_017885385.1 Planctomycetota bacterium | reverse complement strand
TTTTTCAATCAAAAGTGCTGATAGCTGGGACGAAAAATCGGAAATTTTGAAATTTTTTTTACTCCCTTGGAGCTAACGGTTTAGACAAATCGGCGATGTGAAAAATTCGCGATTTTTCGCATCAAACGCGCAGGTCCATCCAATTACAGAAGGGCATAGTTTTTCACCCTTCGGCCGAACGAAGATGGCCACAGAGTCCACAGAGAACTCAGAGTAAACAAGAAAGCCATTAACAAGCAACCGGGTAGTCCTTCCCAGTTTCCTCTGTGCCCTTTGCGGCAACAAATATTGTCATCTGTAATCTGTCTTCTGTCATCTCATTAGCGGAGGCGGCAAGTCAAAGCAAGCCTTGACATTTTCGATTGGCTGCAGCGCGTACTGATCTCGCCGGTGCTTTTGTATCGGCGGCTGCGCTATGGGTACACGTTTCGCCTGATTCGCCTGGCACAGCCCAGATACGGAAAGGTAGACCCGGCTGATTACAAGCGACTGCGACGATACGAATGGTTTTCGATAAAAGGACCTCGCAGTTTCTACGCGGCAAGACAAGCCAAAGGCCCAAAACCAAGCAAGTTCGCTCGGATATACATGCACCGTGAACTCATAGAGGTTGCCGATGGACTGCTGGTCGACCATATCAACCACGATGGTATGGACAATAGAAGGGCAAACCTCAGAGCCGCGACGCATTCGCAGAACATGTACCACAGAGGAAAACGTTTGGGAGCAACGCAATCGAAATACAAAGGAGTTTATTGGAGAAAGAGGAATCGCAAATGGCAGGCTAAGATAGGATTCGAGAAAAAGAGAATACATCTCGGCACCTTCAGCAACGAAATCGACGCGGCGAAGGCCTACGACCGGGCGGCGAGGAAGTATCACGGCGAGTTCGCCAGTCTGAATTTCCCGGAATCCGGGAGTGGCTGAGGGCGGAGAGAATTCAGAATGTAAAATTGCGAATGTCGAATTGCGTTAATAGTCTTTGACTTAACGGTCGGGGTCAGTTAACCTTCCACAACGATGAAACGATTAGCAGCGTCGGGTTTTGGCCTGGGCTGGCTGCCCCTTGCTCCGGGCAGCTGGGGCTCGCTGCCACCAGCGATTATCTTTGCTCTGATGTCCTACTTCAATGTGTCCTCTACGGTGATCACTATCATCATGGTGGTTTTGACGCTGGCCGGTTCGGTCATCTGCGTCAAATGTGCCCCTGCCTCGATAGCGGCGACCGGTGATGCGGACCCGCCGGAGGTTGTCGCCGATGAGATTGCGGGCCAGGCAATCACATTTGCCTTGGCAGGAGCATTCGTAAGCGGGCCGATTTGGTGGGCGCCGGCTTTGGGCGGTTTTTTCTTATTCAGGCTCCTTGATGTAATCAAGCCCTGTCCGGCACGTAGGCTTGAAAAATTGCCGCGAGGATGGGGCATTCTTGCGGATGATTTATTTGCCGGCCTGTATGCCGCAATCGCTTTGGTGCTTTGCCCGAAATTGTGGGCCCAGTGGTCGGCTGGATAGGTGAGAAGTAGCAATGGCGGCGGACTATTCTGTCCAGGTCTGTAAAGAGCTTGAGAGTGCGATCCGTGCAACCGGCTTGCACCGGCCGATGCGGGTCGCACGTTACGACGCGGGCGAGGAGCTTGTTTACGACGTGACAGAAGTTGGCGGGCAGCGCACGGCGCACGTCCGACTACTTATCGAGCAGTTTGTTGGCGGCGGCTTTGCCGGGCAGGTGTACCGAGTAAAAGTCTTGAGCATCGAGACGGCTCAGGAAAAATTCGAAATTCCCGGTCTACAGCCAGGCCAGGTTTATGCTATGAAGATACTTGTCCCACCTTCTAACCTTGCTCGGCTGTTTCGCAACATTCTATACTGGATCGGTTTTCAGGGAGCGTTCGCGCTTCAGGTCAATCCCGCCGCGGCGAGGGCCGGCGCGCTCTGGCAGAAATTCATCCGGCGCGGGGCAAAAATCCGGTTCGGCGATGAGAATGCGGCCGCCGATATTCACGCTACTTTTCTCGATAGCCGGCTGGGCAGCTGCGGTGAGCTGAGCGAGTGGATTGACGGACGCACGTGGCGGCTGGAGGTCGACGACCGGCTGGACTTGCTCCGCCGCTGGCGTCGGGGCAAAGCAGTTGACCAGCGACAGCTTGGTTCGCCCGAATACAGAGCCAAACGCGAATTCATGGCCAAATCTGTTGAGCTTATCCACGATATGGGCTGGCATGAATTTGCCAGGCAGTACGAATGGTCTACCTGGAAGAGTCAGCCTAACTGCTTGAAACGCAGCGACACCGAGGGCAATCCATCGGCGGGCCTGGTGGCGGTCGATTTCAGGGCCGGGCTTGCACTTCTGCCGTTTTTGCCCATGAGCCCGGGGGATTTCAAGCTGATAGCAAAAGGCATCATGCGAGGCAGCCTGGTGCAGTTTGACCGCGGCGACGTCCGCAAGCTGGAAGCTTTTGTTCGGGACAACCGCAACGAGTTTGCAGATATGGGGCAGATGCTTGAGGAGCTGAAAACGGCTGAATGCGTATACCGAAACTCTTCCGTGGATATCACCCACAATCATATTCGGCTGCTGTACAGCGGGCAGCTATGGGCGACGATACTGGACAGTGCAGTGACGGGGTGGAAGGTCAGAGGTCTGGTTGATGAGAATTCGCAGCGGAGGCTGCGAAACAGCAAAGTTCTGGCTCTGGTATTTCTGGCGATTGGGTTGATACCGTTTTTGGGCAAGTTTATTCGGCGGATTTGGGGCCGGCCCGACTGGCGCAAACATTACGCCGGGATGTTGTCGAGCTGGAGCTATTTGCGGCGGGCGGTAAGGGCAAGGATGGCTGAAAAGGTGATTGTCTGGCACAGAGCGGGACGCCTTGACGCTGAGCGGGCGTTCAAAGCTGCAGGTGCACTTTGGAGATTCCTGTGCCATCTGCCGTTGTCGGTGCTGCCTGCCGGACTGCATCGCTTTCTGACCGACTTCAAGTTCGCGAAAGAACGCCTGGCCAATATTATTGTTTGGCCCGTCAGACTGTATTTTGACGCCCAACTGAGGGAGCAGTGGCTGCGTGAAATGGTCGCCGAGGGGCGGAAAAAGCACATGCTCAACGATGAAGATGCACAGGTCATCCTCTCACAGCTTAAAGAGCCTTTTATACAGAAATATCTTGTAAGCCTTGTCGTGCATCTTATGACCCTACCGGTGTCAGAAATTGTGTGGGTAATCGTGGCATTCGCTTACGTGGCGATGCACCCGGGACTAACCTTCAGAGAGGCTTACTTGGCAGCCGGCGCAATTCTGCTCGCGTTTCAGTTTACCCCCATATCGCCAGGATCACTGATTCGAGGTTTCTACGTATGGTATCTGGTGATAAAGGAGCGGAACTTTAAGGACTACAATATCGCCGCATTCCTAAGTTTCTTTAAGCTCGTTGGTTACCTGGCGTTTCCCATACAAATGGCGTATCGCTATCCTGCCCTAGCAAGATTTATCGCAGCACACTGGGCGACTGAGGCTGTGCACATTGTGCCGGTATTTGGGGAGAGGGGTGCTCTGTTTGAGCACGGAGTATTTTATCTATTTTATAACTGGCCTTTGAGTATACGCTGGCGGATGCGGAAACGAGCCGAATTTCGGGCATTAATTGAACCACGGTACTGGCACATAGGTCTGTGGGCTGCGGCTGTAGCGGCAATACTGGGGTTTGCCGACCTTGCCTATCTTGCCAATCTTGAAAAACTACCCAGCCTGAAGGAGGTTTGGTGGCTTGTACTGGTCTTGCCCCTCGCTGCGGGTGCAGCAGTGACTCTGGGCTGCGGCGGCGCAGCATTGGGCAAACGGATCGTCGCGGCAGCGGTTTGCGGCGTTTTAGCAGCCTTGCTCCATACAATAATTTCGGTGATACTGAGCCACAGCATGGCAATTGCCGCCGGCAGCATTGTGATAGGCGGTCTGTGGCGTATATTTATCTTCGCGGTTCTGGCAACCATCGGAGCCATAGCTACAGAGTTGAAACTGCCTGAGCCGGGTCCGCAATGACTGCGCCTGTTCGCACAATGGTGCAAAAGCCGGCACCTGAAACTGGAGCCGGCAGCGGGCCAAAACCGTATCTTTGCCTGCCATTCTTCTGCCGAGAGCATTTTTGTGTTGGGTTATTTCTTGAAATCAGCTCCTACTTGTGTAACAATTGCTGTGGTCCGAGACGTTTTGACAGAGCTGGTTTGTGAACGGTCCTGGTTTAGGAAAGGGGAGGCAAAATGAGATCGGAAGTCATATCCTCAACGCTTATCAAGATGGTGAACCATAAGCAGCTTAGGAAGCTGCTGGCAAAGAAGATTGACGACTATATCTATAAGAACATGGTCAGCGATGACTCAGGAGATTTAAGACAGGTCCAGATAAGAAGATACCAGTACTTATCGGCCATGCTGCGCTGCGTGAACACAAGTATGGACAAAGGTTACGTTTCACCTGAGATTATAAAGAAGATTGTCAATGTATTCGTTCAGAATAACCTTGTTCGAGAGGACCAGAGTTATAACCAGGCGGTGGAAAAGTTCAAAGATAAATATGGTGAGTACCCGCCGACCTTCATCGTTCTGTCTCCTACCCAAAGGTGTAATCTGAAGTGCATCGGATGCTACGCATCCTCAGCAGCCGATACTTCTGCGACTATTCCTTACTCCTATGTGGATAGGATAGTAGGCGAAGTGCATGACGACTGGGGCGTCAGATTCATTACTATCAGCGGCGGCGAACCTTTCCTGTATAGAAGTGAGGGCAAGACGCTTCTGGATCTCTACCGGAAATATGACGATATGTTTTTCCACACGTATACCAACGGCACAGTCATTAGCGAAGAAATTGCCCAGCAGATGGCAAAAACGGCAAATGTCACCCCGGCAGTCTCTGTCGAAGGCTTTGAGCAGGAAACCGACCAAAGAAGAGGCCGCGGCACGTTTAAGAAAATCCTTGAAGCCTTGGAACGCCTCCGGCAGGTGGGTGTGCCTTTCGGCATTTCCGTGATGGCAACCAGCAGGAATGTAGATTTGCTGCTTACCGACGAATTCTATGACTATTACTTCCAAGAGCAAGGCGCCTGCTTTATGTGGCAATTCCAGCTGATGCCCATAGGAAGAGGTAAAGACGAAGTCGAGCTAATGGTCGTTCCCGAAAAACGAGTTGAACTCTACAGAAAGTGGGAAAAGCTGCTGACTGAAAAGAAGTACTGTCTGGCTGATTTCTGGAATAGCGGCGTTCTTGCCAGAGGTTGCATCGCGTACGGTAGAAGCGGAGGATACGCCTACATCGACTGGCACGGCAACGTGACGCCCTGCGCATTTATACCCTATTATGTCGATAACATCTACGATTTGTACGGCAACGGCAAGACCCTCACAGATGCGTTATTTTCCGACCTTATGAAAAACGGGCGTAAATGGCAAAGGGAATACGGGCTTGATAATTGTAAGAAGCCGAGTAACTGGCTGATGCCCTGCTCTATAAGAGACCATTACGAGATCTTCAGAAAATCAGTCCTGCCGGAAAATGTAAAGTCTGAGGACGAAAAGGCTAAAGAAGCCTTGGAATCTCCTGAATATTTCGGGATGCTTAAGAGCTACGACAATGAGCTTCAAGGGCTAACAGAAAAAATCTGGGAAACCGAGTATCTGGATAACAAGCAGGTCTGCGGTGAATCCAAATATCAGAATTCAGGTATCAAAGTGTAAATTCGCCGGGTCGTGACTGGGGCCCCGTGACGGCAGCGGCGGGCGACCACCAGTGACGAGCAGCCAGATTTGTCCGAGGGCTTTTCTGCTATGACGCCAAATATTTACCGTTCGCTTTGTGATGATTTCTTTCTGGATATGTACATAAATACCCAGCTTGATTTGCCCACTCAGCGAGATACGATTCTGGCCTTTTTCGAGCGGATGCAAAAGCAGTTTCCTTCTATGGGTCGGTTCTACCGGCATGAAAAGAATGAGTACTGCCTCGAAGAGAATCGCGACCTCGGTCACTACCGCTGGATTAGCCTCGAGGTGGACCGCGTTGGCTCGGGCTTTGTCAATCCGCCGAACTTTGAAGAGGCTTACTCCCAGGACAGACTGGTAATCGAAATTGTTCCCTATATGCTCGGGGTGAGTCATCTTGATATTGATTCGCTGGACGTAACTTTCACAATGGATTTTGACTATGCAGGCAGTCACGATGAGGTTATAGCCGAGGCGTTATTCGGCTCAACCCCCTTTAGCTGTCTTTTGGAGCTGCCGTCTGCCCGGCCCATAGGTTTTTCTCCTACGGTGGTGGCGGCATTATCTGATGATGAGTGCACCCAGGCTCGCATCAGTGTAGAGTCAAAAACGAGCGTCTATGACCCCGGCGAGAAAAGGCGTGGTTCCGATGACGCCATAAGTCTGTCTCTTACCATTCGTCAGTACCCGCGAGCCGATGAGAAATTCGACGCCCTGAAATCCTTCGAGTATCAATGTAGTCTGGCACAGGAGCTAATGGCTGAAAAAATCGTTCCCAACTTTGTCCAGCCTTTGACTGAGATAATCGCCCAAAAAAGGTTAACGTAGATGTTGGCAGGGATGGTTATATGGCTATCGAGGCGCCGCTAAGCAAGCACAAGAAAATGAATTACAAAATCTACATTGCTGTCTGTATTCTTGCTGCAGCTGTTTTCGCCTATGACGGCTACCTGAGCAAATACAAATGGTCATACCGTCGCAGCTTCTTCGAAGAGCACGTAAAGGAAGGGAAGCTTGATGATACGATGAAATGGAATCGAAGACTTCCTTTCGTTTTCGGGGCTGCCGGTATTGCTTTTGCCGCGTGGCTCGGGTTCATTAAGGATAAGAGACTTTTAGCCGATGAACATGAGCTTATAATCAGCGCCAAAGAAAAGATCCCCTATGATGCCATCCAGAAAATTGATAAGACCTACTTTGATTCTAAAGGTCACTTTATTATCACCCACAAAGATCAGAACGGCAGGGAAGTCAACCGCAAATTAAGCGATAGAAACTATGATAACTTGGGTGCTATTCTGGACTATTTGGTGGCAAGAATAACTTGAATTTGCGATTTGCGATTGCCGAATGACGATTGAAAATCGAAAATTGTAAATTGGAATTCGAAAATGAATTGTTGCGTTGTCGGATTACAATGGGGTGATGAGGGCAAAGGTAAGGTTGTTGATATTCTTGCCGAGCACAGCGATATTGTCGTGCGCTACAACGGCGGCGCCAATGCCGGCCATACCGTTGTTGTAGGCAACAACAGATTCGCCTTACACCTTTTGCCGAGCGGTTCGGTTCGGCCAAATGTCAACTGTGTAATCGCCAACGGTGTAGTTGTCGACCCGGAGGTTTTGATAGAGGAGATTGAAACGCTCGCCGGCAAAAATATCACGTTAAACGGCAGACTGTTTATAAGTGAAAACGCCCACGTCGTACTTGCCTATCACAAAAAAGACGACCAGCTGCGCGAAGAATCACTGGGCAAAAACAAGCTCGGCACTACTATTCGCGGCATCGGACCCTGCTACGCAGACAAGGTCGGCAGAAGCTATGCGGTCCGCATGGGCGATTTTCGCCATCTGGATCAGCTCAAAACCAGACTCCAGGCCATCGTCGAATATAAAAACAAGGTCTTTGCCGCTCTCTACCCCGACCTGTCGGGACAGCCCTTGAGCATCAAGGATATTTTCGAGAAGTGTAAACTATATGCCGGCAAGCTCACGCCGTTCATAGCCGATACAACCGAATTCCTGCACAAAGCAATCGCCCAGAGCCAATCGATCCTGTTTGAGGGCGCGCAAGGCTCACTATTGGATTTGGACCACGGCACTTTTCCATACGTGACCAGCTCAAATTCAAGTGCACTCGGTATGCCGGCCGGTTCTGGTGTGCCGGCCAGAGTTGTTGATAGATACGTCGGCGTGGTCAAGGCCTATACAACCAGAGTCGGAGCGGGACCTTTTCCAACGGAACAGGATAATGAAATTGGCCAATATATTCGTGACAGAGGGCACGAATACGGCACCACAACCGGCCGGCCCCGCCGATGCGGCTGGTTCGATGCCGTAGCAGCATCCTATTCCGCAAAGATTGGAGGCATCGATTCGGTGGCATTGATGCACCTGGACACACTGGCGGGCCTAAAAGAAATAAAGATTTGCCGGGCGTACAAAATCAACGGCCAAGAAAAGACTTTCTTTCCCGCCGATATAGACAGGCTCTGCCAAGCTGAGCCTGTCTACGAGAGCGTGCCCGGCTGGGACGAGGATATAACCAACGTAAAGGACTTTCACGATCTGCCGACCAATGCCCAGGACTTTATTGCCCGAATCGAGGAGCACCTTGCCGTAGCAATCACGATCATCGGCGTAGGACCGGCACGACAACAAACGATATTCAGGTAAGAGCCGGCAGATAGAATACCGGCACTATCCTGCGAATTCAGATTCGAGGTTTCCAGTCTCAATGAGTAGTTTGACAGAAAGACTAAAAAAGACGGCTGAGCGCCTTGGGCTGTCTTTCGGGCAAATCCCGCGTCACATCGCCATAATCATGGACGGTAACGGGCGGTGGGCGCAGCGCAAAGGCCTGCCGCGAGTCGAGGGGCACCGCCAGGGGGCAGAAACTACGGTAAAAGTGGCCCGATGCTGCGCCGAGTTTGGCATTGAGTCTCTGACTTTGTATTCCTTCAGCATGGAGAATTGGAAAAGACCCAAGGCCGAGGTCGACGCATTGATGCAGTTGTATGGGCAATACCTTATCCAGATTCGTCCCAGGCTGATGCTCAACGACGTAAGGCTCGTTCACCTTGGCCGATTAGCTGGGCTGCCGGAGGCGGTACAAACCGAGCTTATAAAAACAGTAGAAATGACGGCCGCCAATGCCGGTATGGTGCTTGCCCTGGCACTAAATTACGGCGGCAGGGCTGAAATCGTTGACGCAACGCGAAAAATTGCACACGAATACAAACAGGGACGCCTGCGTCTAAAAGACATCGACGAAGACTGTATTGGCCGGCACCTGTATACGGCCGGTCCGCCTCTGCCGGATCCGGATCTTCTGATACGCACCGCAAACCAGATGCGGGTCAGCAACTTTCTGCTCTGGCAGATTTCATACAGCGAATTCTACATCACCAAGACCCTTTGGCCCGACTTCAACCAGGCCTGCCTGGACAAGGCAATTTTTGCCTACGCAAAACGAGACCGACGTTTCGGCGGTATTTGAGTTGAGTAGGGTGGGCTTTAGCCCACCAACAAGCTGATGGTGGGGCGAGCTCCACCCTACTTGCTTCGGCGGTATTTGAGTTGAATAGTGAATTGGTGACTAATTCTCTAATTCACTGATTGGCTAATTGACTTGGCGAAAGATGCTCAAACATAGGTTATTCTTTGGCACATTGATGACGGTCGCCTTTACCGCCATTGTCATTTTCGACGGTTGGCTCGGCAATTTCCAACTTTCAATTGTCAATTGTCAATTTAGACTGCCGCGGGGCACGATTGTCGCCGCCCTTATTGTCGCCTTGGTGGTCCTTGGGCAGATAGAGTTCGCAGGTTTGCTGGCAGCAAAAAACTTGAAGGCTTTTATGCCCGTCTCAATTATCACTTCAGCCGCATTGGCAGTCACCCCAATTTTCAATTTTCAATTATCGATTGTCAATTTCGTGCTGGCGTTTGGCCTGCTGGGATTGGTGCTATATCAATATCTGTGCTGCGGTACTTCGGGTGTGTTGGCCAATTGTGGAGCGAATTGCTTTTCCATCATCTATCTGGGCCTTCTGAGCAGCTTTGCACTGGCCATTAGGGTTGATTTTGGCGTTTGGCCGCTGCTGATGTTTGTTTTTGTTGTAAAGTCCTCTGATATAGGAGCTTACGCAGTAGGGACGTTGTTCGGCAAACATAAATTCTCGCCCAGAGTCAGTCCCGGCAAGACCTGGGAAGGCGCCGGCGGCGCCTTGGTCGCCGCGGTAGCATCTGCTTTGGCGTTTGCGGCTGGTTTTGATATAATGTCTTGGCAGTGGGCGATTGCTTTTGGCTTTTTTTCAGCCTGTGTGGGCCAGGCGGGAGATTTAGCTGAGTCAATGCTCAAGCGTGACGCCCAACGAAAGGATGCCGCGAACAAGGTGCCTGGGTTCGGCGGTATACTTGATATTATTGATTCGCCTTTGGCGGCGGCGCCGTTCGCATACTTGTTCTTTATGCTTTTAAGGGGAAGCGCACTAGCGAATTAGTAAATTAGTGAATTAGTGAATTAGTGAATTAGTTTCCAATTCACTAATGAACTAATTCGCTCATCAACTCAAATGACAGAAGTTACCATACAATTAGACCCGAGGGGTAATCAGCTTGAACTGTTTGGGCCTGCTGATAGTCACCTTCGTATTCTGCGTCAATCCTTGGGTGTCCGAGTTACTGCCCGTCAGTCGAGTTTAATAATCAGCGGCATCGAACAGCAGGTACATAAAGCCACGGAAATCATTGAGCAGATGCAGAAGCATCTGGCTAGATACGGGTCACTCGGTGCTGCAGAGGTAAGTGCTTTGATCGATCCGCGCTTACGCGGGGACAGGCTTGCTCCTGCGCATGCAGGGGAGAGTCTGCCGCCCACCGGCCAAACTGGTGGGGCCGTCACTGTCTATTCCCATAAGAAGGTGGTTGAGCCATCCACCAAGGGACAGCTAAAGTATATTGAAACAATGCTGACCAACGATATTACCTTT
>JAFNGF010000144.1 GCA_017885385.1 Planctomycetota bacterium | reverse complement strand
AATAATTTAATGCCCACACCTGTTACAGCACACGTAGAAATAACCGGCACTCCCAAAAGTTCTTCTAACCTTTCCACATCGATATGAACTCCCCTGTGCGTTGCATCATCGCACATATTTAAACACACAATCACACTGAACCCCCCTTCGATTAACTGCAAAGTCAAAAACAAATTTCTTTCTAAATTAGTTGCGTCGAGAATATTTATTACCGCACTCTTATCTTTGGGATATTCTTTCAACAAAGAAACTGCCACCTCTTCTGCCTTGGAAGTGGACTCTAAGGAATAGGTTCCGGGCAGGTCAACTACTTCAATCTTTTCTTCGCCTATTTTTAAATACCCTTTGGCAATCTCAACGGTAGTCCCTGGATAATTGGAAGCAATTACATGAACCCCCGTTAAGCGCGAAAATACCACGCTTTTACCGACATTAGGATTGCCTAATAAGAAGATCTTGTCTATCATTCTATTTCCACGATAATCTTAGCAGCTACGCCGTAGCCTAAAGCTAAGATGCCCCTACCTACCCTTACAGCCACCGGACCTCTTAGGGCAAAATGGCTCATTTTCATAATCTCTCTGCCGGGATAAATACCCATGCTCATCATTCTGTGTTGCAGAATTCTGCCGCCAGAAATTTCCAACACTTTGGCCTTTTGGTTTTCTTTCACTTGGATTAATGATAGTTTTCTCATGGCATTCAATATTGTATTTTCTAAGTATCGATAAATCAAAGGAATAAGTATGCTTCACAAAGTTCCTCTCCTCCAAAGGTTTGTCCGTTGGCTCTCAAGCCATACACACCAGAGGCTCAGCATACTGCCTTCGAAGCGGCTTCGAAGACGCGATGCCTGTAACCATTGAGACACCCGGGAGCAGGTTACTTGACTTCCAAAGTTAAAACGGCGGAAGTGACAGACCCCCTCCTTCGGCAGTTACTCATCGCGCGTCCCGTTAGAAAAACGAGCTTTCTAACGGGACGCGTATTGCGCAAAAGACACAGGATGAATAGGTCATTCCGTGCCTGACAGGAATCCAGCGTTTTTCTGGATCCGTGATACCCGTTTTCGCAGGCACAGACTTCGCAAGAATGACCGGGAAGTGCAAAATATGAGAGTGAGTTACTACCCGGAAACTGATTCATTATATATCGACGTCGCCGACCGCCCAAGCACCGATAGCAAAGAGTTCTCTGAAGGACTCGTCCTCGACTACGACGCAAACGGCAACCTTGTCGGCATTGACATCAACAACGCAAGCAAGAAGCTCGACCTCCAGGGTTTTCTGTTCGATCAGTGGCACCTGTGCTCACTACAGGCGTTCTCTACGGTAATCTCCTCAAAGCTGCCATCTTTCCACTTTTCGATTGTTTCTTCAACCGTTCCCCCAACTACCCTATATACCTTTATCCCGCTTCCGTTAAGCCCCAAAACGGCTCTCGCGCCCATGCCGCCACATACCACAGCATCAATATGTTTGTCATTTAGCATTTCCAAGGGATGACACGTTCCATGAGCGTGATGCTGGTTAGAGTTGTCAATCACCTCGAATGTATCTTTTTCGCTGTCGTAGATTGTAAAGTACGGGGCGCTACCGAAATGAGCATACACTATCGCTTTACGCCCCGCGTTAGTTTCTGTAGGTATACATATTCTCATAGCTTACTCCTTATACACTGTTCAATTACTGTTGACTACTTTCTGTATCACCAGTGCCTGGCACAACGGCCTCGCCCTCTGCCCGCCCTTGCGTAACTCCTATCCTCTTGTGCCCTGTGAATATTTTTGCTTTCACACTGAGGACATTTCTGCGGCCTACCTGTCCCGTAAGGGATATCCCATTCATGTTTGCAATCGTAACAACTGAACTTTCGCATTTCTGCCATTTTATAAACACCTCCTTCTATTCTCAGTGCTTTTACCTTTACTATTGCCTCAGCAACTTTTTTGTGCGCGGAATTTACGATGTTTGCAAACGTCTGCCGTGAAATCTCCATTTTTTTTGCAGACTCTTCCTGATATAGACCCTCCAGGTCAGCAAGCCTGATTGCCTCAAATTCATCCACCGTCAAATTAACCTCTTCAAGAGTAGTTAGAGGAACACCTCTTGGTTTGAAATAATTCGTTCCCGGCATGCACCGTACACATCTGCATCTAAAAGGTCTGGCCATCGGACACATGCATAGTTATTAGCATATGCTAATAACTTAAACCATTGCAGCCCCTCTGTCAACAACAATTTCCGTAAAAAATAAGATTTGCCAATCTACGGTGAGCGATAAAAACCCCACGGTCAGTCAGAACAGCCAGAGGCAGCCAGACCCGCCTTTTGGCTGGGCAAAGACAGCTTCTTATCTACCGACACCCCTATTCGCTCGACCTGACTCATTTTTGCTCTCCCGTGACAGCAACAGAACCAATATGCCGATTTCTGATCAGTTAAACACTATTTTATCCGACGATTTTTTTTGAAAGAACCAAATTTTATGTTGACGCAGTAGCACGAATTTTGTATTTTTATGCGCTAAAGATTTGGTTGACCGTTAATTTTTTTGGAGGATGGAATTATGAAAAGCTTTTTTGTTTCAGTAGTTGTTTTTGCTTTGGCCCTTGCTGGCGTCGTCAAAGCTGCTCCCACGGTCTCCGAGGTTACGCACTGGCAATTCCAGGCAGTAAATGCTGCGGGGGAGCAGACGTACAATGCCACTGACAAGGTCATTCTGGAAGGGATTTTGCTGAACAATCCCGCAGATATGCTGGACCCGACGCCGGACGATACTATTACTGAGACTTTTAACCTCGGCGGACAGTGGCAGATATTCTTTCAGGGCGAAGGCAACGACCACGCAGGCACGGCAGTTTTTATGGGGCAGCTTTATAACAATTTGCCCTGGATTCCGCCGGACGGCGGTTATTCAAACCAGGAGTTTATTGCGGAGCTGGGGCGTCTGAATGCCGCCCAGTTTAGTCCCGGAGATAGAATACGAGCTACCGGCTATTATCTGTCATACAAGGGCAAACTAAATATAAATGAGCAGCATCAAAAAAAGCCCGACCACGATTTCATGATTGAGCTGATTAAGCAAGGCGTGGGACTGCCCCGGCCTGAAGCTGTCGATCTGGATCAGTTAAAAGATGATAATGACAAGTTTATTTTTGACCCTGCTCGAACGAGAGGCTGTGAGTATTATCAGGGTCGGCTGGTAAAGGTTGAAGATGTCAAGCTCGTGGATGCGAGCGACTGGCGGCCAAACGGGCAATTACTTATAACCGATGGCGCTAAGACCTTTCCCCTAAAATTAGGCCGCGGCAACGGAATTTACGCCGGCTCAAATAATTTAAGCGAGCGTTTTGATGTCATCGGGATTATGGACCAGGAAAGCACGGACTTGAAAACTGGTTACTGGATATATGTGATGAATTATGATGGGAATGGTTGTGTCCTGGCCAGCCGGGAACACCGACTTGCCGATAAGCCCGGCGACAGCAATCTGGACGGCGTGGTTAACTTCGCTGACCTTGCAAGATTGGCAGAAGATTGGCTCAAGGAGTGACCTCATTATGAAGCGGGCGTTCACTTTAATTGAGCTGCTGGTGGTTATCGCCATTATCGCACTGCTTTTAGGGATTCTGCTGCCTGCAGCAGGGCGAGCTCGTCTTCAGACCAAAGTAGTTGTGGTCAATGCTGAGCTGCGTGAGATTGGGATGGCGCTTGAGGCCTACGGGCTTGACAATGACGGCAAATATCCGCCCACGCGGGTGGACTGCATGCTCGGAGGCCATTTCTATCAGCTTCCGCTGGAGCTGGTGCAAAGTAAATATCTGCCCGAGCCAGGCAGCGATACCTACATGGCTGCCGGCATAGAAGACAGGTTCAATCGCGGGTACACCTATAAGTACAGGTCGGTCGGGACGTTGATCTATAACAGGACGGTCACTGTTGAAAACGGTGCGTATTTGTGGGTGCCTGACGGTTTTCCCGATAACCAGAAGGAAGAAGGAAAGCAGTATGATGATCCGCGCGATTCGCCCGTAAGCTGGGTTCTTTACAGCGTGGGCCCCAAGTTTGACCTGAACCGTATGAAAGAGCGGAGATATCCGGTGCCGCGAGAGACGTGGTATAACCCGCAGACCGGCCAGGGCGTTATAGTTCGGATTCGCCTGAAAAATGGCCGGCAGGTCGGCACATTCGAGCAGTAAATACAAATGGAAAATATCATGACTGCTTATTTATTGGCATTTTCGCTCGTCATTGGCGGCTTTTTGGCCGGCTGTGAGAATACGGACAGCGACCCGATTCAGCCTGAGATTGCGGTCACCAATTCTTATCTGCAGTGCGTGGTCAAGGACCTCTGCCCGGATGCGGAGGTTCTTTGTTTGGCCCCGCCGGGGATGTGTCCTGGCCACTTTGACATTTTGCCCTCTCAGGTTGCGCACCTTTCCAATTGCAGAATGCTGCTGCTTTTTGACTTTCAGAAAAGCATCGAGGATTCATTGTCACGAATGAAAGAAAACGGCCTGAAGATACATTCGGTCAAGGCGTCGCCGGGCTTGTGTGTGCCTGAAACTTACGTAGCTATCTGCACGGAGGTTTGCAACATNNGCCGGATCGGCTGAGGTTATCGTGTCCGACCACCAGGCGCAATTTGCCCGCTGGCTTGGCTTAGAGACGGTAGCCACCTTTGCCGGCAGCGAGATAGAAACGGTCTCCAACATTAACGATTGTCTTAAAAAAGCGCAGGGCCACGATGTAAGATTCGTGATAGCCAATAAGCAGGAAGGCGCCGCTCTGGCTGAGGCATTAGCCGACCGCCTGGGAGCCAAAGCGATTGTCTTTAGCAACTTTCCTGTCCCTGATGATCGCGGTGATGCATTCGACCAATTGCTGCGACAGAACGTGCAGGTTCTTCTTGAGGCGGCTACGCAATGACGGGAGGGTGTTTGAGCCTATCGGGCGTCCAGGTAAGGCGCGGCCGACGAACAATTCTGGACGTCGAGAGTCTGCAAATACCTTCCGGAGCATTTGTAGGCGTCATCGGAACCAATGGGGCGGGCAAAACAACGCTGCTAAAGGTCTGCTGTGGGCTGATGCATCCTGATCGTGGCACGGTAAAATTCGCCGGCAAGGATTTGGCCGGGCTTGGTCCCTGGAGCAGGAGCAATCTGCGAAGAGGGATCGGCTATATTCCGCAGACTGCCGAGTACAACTGGGAGCTGCCTTTTATTGTGCGGGAGGTAGTTGCGATGGGCCGAGTAAGCGTTCGGCCTTTGCTGTCGCGGCTGAGCGGGGCTGATTACGAAATTGTCGATGACTGGATTGAGCGACTCGGGCTGGGCGGACTTGCCGATCAGACATTCAGGTCGCTTTCCGGCGGAGAGCAGCAAAAAGTTCTGGTTGCGCGGGCGATGGCGCAGGCCCCGGCAGTTCTTATGCTCGATGAACCCTGTGCAAACCTGGATTTTAACTGGAAATATCAGATAACGGAAATTGTAGAGCGGTTATATCATCAAACTGGTGTAACTATTCTGCTTGTTTCGCACGATACCAGCTTGCTGCCTCCGGCTTGCAGCAGAATCGTCCTTCTGCATGAGGGGCGCATATCGGCTGATGGTGATATTGATGAGGTTTTTGCCTCCGAGGCTTTGCAGGTCGCTTATCGCTGCAGAATTGAAACGCTCAATATCGGTGGGCGGAAATATGTCGTTAATAAGAACCAAACGCTTGGCGCTTAGCTATGGATCCTTATTTCTATTTAGTGATTGTCGCCGGTCTTATCGCCGGAGCGAGCACAGGGCTTTTGGGCGTATATATTGTCGGCATGCGGATTCCCTTTATTGGCATCTGTATCTCGCACGCCGCGATGGCCGGGTCCATCTACGGCAGTTTTCTGGTATTTGCCAACCCGACATTAACCGCTATCTGCCCGGCGCTGGGCGGCATAGCAGCTTCAGTAATCGCGGCACTGAGCCTGGCAGGTATTCGGCCTGAGAGATCCCGCCTGGATACAAACGTGGGCCTGGCGATAGTTTTCTGCCTTATGCTGGGCCTTACTTTTCTTGGGATAGGCCTGAATCAGGCCAGCCGCTCGGAAATGCTCGGCCTATTGTGGGGCAATATACTTTTTACAGATAGAGCCGGCACAATTACCATCGCGGCGATGGCTGCCGTTCTGGCAATCTTTTGTGCGCTTTTTAACAAGGAGCTGAAGGTGCTGCTTTTCAGCCGGTCGATTGCAGCCGCGACCGGCGTCCACGCGGGTTTTGTATATGGGCTGCTGCTGGTTTTGTCTGGAGTAATACTGGCGGTCAATCTGCCTCTTATCGGCGGATTGATGATCTTTAGCATAGTTACCTGCCCGGCAGCGGCAGCTTATCAAATCTGCACCGGGCACAGGTCGGTGGTCATCGCCGCTACGGTTTTCGGAATGCTCAGCGCTCTGATTGGTTTTGTCGTTTCTTTCTATCTGGATTTACCTACCGGGGCCTGCATTGTCATCACAAGCACAGGCATTTTCGCTTTGGCGGCCTTATACAGGTCTATCCACGCCACCGGCGATTAACGAGATACGAGCGACGAGATAACACCAATATAATCGCAAAAGCCCGTCCCGTCAAAATCATGTAGAAAAGAACCGCCCCCGCCATTAACAAGTCGCTGTCCCTAATATTTGCCAAACACCGTATAACTTATCGTATCCTGACGTCATGGCCAGTTTGGTTAGGAATATCACAGAAGACCTTCCTAAACCCAAAGAGGAGAAGGGCGGGGCAAAAGGGTAATCCAGCCGGGGCCATAGCGGAGTATGGGGGGGGGTCTGATTGCCCGTTTGCAGCGAAGATACACCATATGATTCGCAGCAGAGAGGCATTGACCGGGAGTGAATCTATGCATATCATGTGACCCATGCGAGCTAACCGAGGGACTACATAATATCGAATGCAGGTTCGTGGTATGGACATACGTAAGAGGTTTAATGAAATTTTTGGCTTCGAAGATACTGTTGAAGCTGAAAGGAAGCGGTTTGTTGAAAGAGTAAATCAGGCCATCTTCCACAACATAGACACGGTAGATTGCGATAGTTATGACTATGAACATTTAATTCAACTCGTTTGTTTTGATTTGGGCATCAATTTTCACGATTTGCACCAAAGACGGGTGGGGGTAGGAATAAACGAGAGGTATCTGCCCGCCTCGATAAGAACTCTCACAAGAGATGATTTCACCGAGACGCTCCGGGTATTATGTGCTTTGTGCGGCCGTATTCAGTTGGGGGGCGACACCAAGAAAGGTCAGGAATTGTTGTCCAAGCTTATCGAGGCTGCACTGTCTCGCTGCACTTGTGATATCGGGGTACGATGGAAAGATGGATTTTTCTATCCATCCGGGGCTGAGGAATTGGACACATCTCTTATTGAGGAAACATTGGCCTGGTTGAAGGACTATCCAGATGAAAGAAGAGACTACCGGACAGCTTTACAGTGCTATGCGGCGGGAGATTCCTTGGCCGACGTTATAAAGAATTGTTATTCGGCCATAGAAGGTGTAGCAAGGAAGGTGCTTGCAAATGAGAGAACCTTAGACAACAACAAGGATGAATTGCTGGCTAAAATAAATTTGTCGGATGGATGGAAATCGTTGTTAGCTAACTATATCAGGTACGCTCACGACTACCGACATGCGTCCATAGGAAGGCATGAGATAACGAAACAAGAGGGTGAAGCGTATTTGTACATGACAGGTTTGATTATCCGTTTGGCCATTGAGTCTACGTAAGACTCTCTCATGCAAATCTGGCTCCTGTTGGGTAGATTTCCCGTAGCGGTTAGTCCACTTATGGTTCCATCTTAAGGAAGGAATAGCCGAATGGCAAAAAAGACAACTCCTCCGTCGATAAAGGAAACCGCTTTTGAATGTCCTCATTGCGAAGCGTTCACAACCCAGTATTGGTTCAGGATGTATGCCCAAGAACTGAAAGGCGAGAATCTTCTCCCTTTTATCCCGGATATAGAATACCTGAAGCGCGTGCAAGGGGCCAAAGAGGTGGCGGAAGAGGCTAAAAGAGTCTTGGTCAACTGGTGCGAGAATATGAACACCGGCCTCGTATGTTTTGAAAAGAGGGACGATACTTACCCTGGTTTCGACGTTCATAACCTTTACATCAGCAAATGCTACAACTGCAAGAAAATAGCTGTTTGGGTACACGATAATATGGTGTTTCCCCACGAGAAACAAGGTGTACAGCCGAGCCAAGATTTGCCTAAGGAGATTGTTAAGGATTTTGAAGAAGCCCGTAGCATCGTTGGCCTCTCGGCGAGAGGTGCTGCCGCATTGCTCAGATTATGTATTCAGAAGCTCTGTATGTTTCTTGGCGAAAAAGGCAAGAACATTGACGATGATATAGCAAGCCTTGTTTCAAAAGGTCTGAATCCTCTTGTACAACAGTCTCTGGATATTGTCCGAGTCATTGGCAATGAGGCAGTCCATCCAGGTGTGATTGACCTAAACGACGATAGAGACACTGCAAATCAGTTGTTCGGTCTTGTAAATTCTATAGCGGACCAAATGATTAGTCATCCAAAGGCAGTAAAAGAGTTGTATGAAAAGCTTCCGCCGGAAAAAAGGAAAGCTATCGAAAAACGAAACGGAAAAAGCTAATAGGTGATAAGGTTCGATAGTTGGAACACAAGATAAATAACCCAGAGATAGATTTTTGACAAATCACAACCACCCCCGCCCCCCTACTACCCTGCAAATCTTAGAACACTCCGACTGCTATATTCCAGTCAAGTAAAACATGCCTTTACTTTACAGACATAGGAAGGGCAGGCTCTGGGTCCAGCTGCGGCGGACCGAAGAGGCTCAGTGCAGGGTTGTTTCGTGCTTCGCATTTCGGATTTCGAATTTCGCATTGTCACGCTGCCCAGACAAGCTTTCTTATCCACTTTCTAAGCTCTATTCGTTCGGGGAAGTTGAGGTAGGCGAATTCGCCGAAAAGCTCAACTGCTTTGTCGTCATAGGCCAACGCTGCCTTTATCTGATCGGCAAAGTCGCCGAGATGTATGCGCTTGCGATTGAAACAGATCTTTGCCCGCCATCGTTTGCAATCCCTTCTCAGAATCACGCCCTTGTATTTTGATGAGCAGCCTTTCTTGGGCCTTTTGTTGTACTGGTTCTGATCGCTGGTACAAAGGCGAAGATTGCTCTTACGATTGTCAAGGCCGTTGTGATTTCTGTGGTCGCACATCAGGCCTTTGGGCGCACGCATAATCGCCCGGTGCATTGAAATCAGCCTTCCGTTGCTGCCTCGGTGGGCGTAAAAGGTGGCTCTGTCCTTCGCGGCACACCATTTGAATCGGCTAAGCCAGTTGTAATCCTCGGCGTCCACAATTGCGAATTTGCCCTGTGTTAATGGTATGGTCTTCGTGGCCGACAATTTACCGTTGGTCACTTTTGATGCCTTTCACAATTATCAGGTTTCCATGTTTGCGCGCTGTGGCGCTCCATAATTGGAGCAATCTGCGCGTTTGATGCGAAAAAAAGCTCTTTACAGGCGGCGCTTCTTGTGCTAAGTTGTTATGCGAAAAGCAATAAAGATTTTTTGAAAAATTCTGATTTTACTTCTTAGCTATCAGCACTTTTGATTGAAACGGCAAGGTCCTCGATGGGTAAATTATTGGAGCAAGTGAGCAGCCCCTACGACTTGAAGAAGCTGCCAGTCCCGCAGTTGCAGACGCTCGCGGATGAAATACGCCAGCTCATTCTCGATTCTGTCAGCAAAGCCGGAGGGCACCTCGCCAGCAACCTGGGCGTGGTGGAGCTGACGCTGGCCCTGCACTATGTATTCGATTTCAAAAAAGATCGACTGCTCTGGGATGTGGGGCATCAATGCTATACGCATAAAATCATCACCGGCAGAAAGGATAAGTTCGCTCATCTTCGCCGGGTCGATGGCATAAGCGGCTTTCCAAGTCCCGCAGAAAGCCAGTACGATCAGTTTACTGTGGGGCACGCAGGGACCTCCATAGCCACGGCGATCGGAATGGCCCTGGGCGAACAGCTCCAGAAGAACACAGGATACAGAATACAGGATACGGAAAAGAAGCCAGCCACGAGCGACGAGCGACGGGAAACGAATAAGATCGTGGTTGTGGTTGGTGATGCCAGCATCGTCAACGGCGCTTCTTTTGAGGCGCTTAATAATCTTGGCCTTGTCAAAAGGCAGCTGCTGATCGTGCTCAATGACAATTCGATGGCCATAGACGCAACCGTTGGGGCAATGGCAAAGTATTTCTCGAAGGTCCGGCTGAGCCAGACATACGAGGATTTGCGAAAGACCACCAGCAATATCCTGGAACATTTGCCCGGCATCGGCAAGAGCGTTGAGGAGGCGATGGAAAGGATCAAAAAGAGTATTCGAATGGTGCTGCCGGCCAGCCAGATGTTTGAGAGCTTGAATGTTCCCTATTTTGGTCCGGTTGACGGCCACGACATCGGCTCGCTTATAAAGCTGTTTAGCGCACTGAGTCAGTTGAGGCACCCGGCAATTCTGCACGTTTACACCAAAAAGGGCAAAGGTTTCGTGCCGGCCGGTCTGCAGCCCGGCAAATTTCATTCGACTGGCCCGTTCAAAATGAACGGCGACCAGGTTCAGACGCTGACGGACAAAGATAGACCCACTTTCACCGACGTAGTGGGCAAACACCTTATGGAGCTGGCGGAAAAAGACACAAGGATTGTCGCAATAACCTCAGCTATGTGCGACGGCACCGGACTGCCGGAGTTTCGCAAAAGAATGCCCGAGCGGTTTTATGACGTCGGGATTGCCGAAAGTGCTGCCGTGGATATTGCAGCCGGACTGGCTAGAGCCGGCGCCAGGCCCGTCGTCTGCATCTATTCGACCTTTCTACAGCGAAGTTTTGACCAGATATTTCAGGAGGTTGCGCTGCAGAATCTGCCGGTCGTTTTTTGTGTCGATAGAGCAGGGCTGGTGGGGGCGGATGGGCCCACGCATCACGGCCTGATGGATATAGGCTTCTTGCGGATGCTGCCGAATATGGTGCTTACGGCGCCCGCGGACCAAATCGAGGTGCGGCTGGCGCTGGAGTTTGCTTTGGCCCAGGATAAGCCCGTAGTCATAAGGTATCCCAGAGACCTGGTTCCGCCTCAGAAGTTTGTCAGGGCCGCCTGCAGCGAGCCGTTCCGGCTGGGAAAGAGCGTGGTTGTCAGAAGGGCTAAAGGTGCACCTATCGCCATCGTCAGTTATGGCAGCGTTCTGACGGAAGCGCTGAAAGCAGCCGGTTTATTGGCACAAGAGGGGCTGCCCGCTGACGTGATTAACGCCCGGTTTGCTGCTCCTATTGACCAGACGATTATCGCCCTATTGGGTCAGGGCAAGGGTATAATTACCGTTGAGGACCACAATCTTGCCTGTGGGTTTGGCTCGGCGGTGCTGGAGCTGGCCGCAGCNNGTAATGCGACCAGCCGCAAGCTGGATGCCGTGCGCTTGCTCGGCGCACCGCGGAGGTTTATCGGACATAACTCCCGCAAGTGCCAGCTTATGGAGGCGGGTATAAATGCCGATGAAATAGTAAGAACCGCCAAAGAAATGTTGGTCGAGAATCAGGTAGGTATTTAGCCCCGCAATTCATTGCGNNCAAATCTTTGCCCAAACTCGTCATTTTCGGTGACCCTAAAAAAGGGCCTGTGGCTGCGGCAATCGAGGAATTCGCCGAGTTTGCAAAAGGCAAGGCCCAGGTCGTCGCCAGTTATTGTATTGATAACTGCACCGCTCAGACACTTAAAAAGTGCGATTTCGCGGTCGTTTTCGGCGGCGATGGCAGCATTATCTCGGCGGCTAGACATCTAAGCCAGGCAGGTGTGCCCACAATAGGCGTTAATTTGGGGAAGCTGGGCTTTCTGGCAGAATTCAACGTAAGCGAACTTGAGGGGCTTTTCGACGATATAGTATCGGGTAAGGCGCCGATAGAGAAGCGGATGCTGCTGGGCTGTCAGGTCTTTGGTGCGCTCGCCTGCGCGGCGGCAAGCTCGCCCCTGCGAGGGAACCCGCCTGGTGGGAAGCCAAAGCGGGGGTCGCAAAGGCATAAAGGCCCCGTGCGTCCAAAGTTTTGCTCCAAGGCAGTCAATGATGTCTTTATTACGGCAGGGCCGCCGTTCAGATTGATTGAGCTGAAGGTCGCAGTGGACGGTAATTCGGTTGCCGGTTGCGTAAGCGATGGGCTTATAATATCGACGCCGACAGGGTCAACGGCCTACAATCTCTCCGCCGGTGGACCAATTTTGGCTGGCTCGATGGAGGCGATGGTTATTACGCCGATCTGTCCTCATTCACTGAGTTTTCGCCCCATCGTCATAAACGCCGATAGTGTCGTGGAAGTCTTTGCTGTGCGGGTAAATAAAGGCACGACCCTTTCGATTGACGGCCAGGTCTCGATGAGGCTGTCGGTTGATGATACGGTGAGGATTGAGAAAGAAGGCAGCGGTTTTCTGGTCGTGAATAATCCGCTACGAACCCGCTGGGACACGTTAGCGACCAAACTTAGGTGGGCTGAAAAACCGAAGTATACGTGAGCGTTTCTGTTTAGCCGTCGCAGGCACGGCAACGGACAATCTTTTCGACGGGTGCAGCGGCGCAAAGGGAGGTCTTAGACATTATGAAAAACAAGCCCTTGAACCCCGCAATGAATTGCGGGGCTAAATACATATCACTGTACGCCAAGCCCTATTTTGTGGTGCTTGTATCGGCGGCGGTGCTGCTTGCTCTATGGTGCAGTCCGGGCTGGTCGGTTGGAGGGTCCTCGCAGGGCGTGGTCTCAAGTTCGGGGATTGGCAATCCGGTTGGTCGGGCCACGGTTCCACAAAGCGGCATCCAGAGCGGCCTTGTGCGTAGCCCGAACCCTGT
>JAFNGF010000143.1 GCA_017885385.1 Planctomycetota bacterium | reverse complement strand
GTCCGCGACGGGTCACTTATTCTTTAGCCCCGTGCTTACGTAACAGCTCGACGATTTCATTGTTCCGCTGCATTTTCGCCATTGATAAGGCTGTCTGGCCGCTCGGATTCTTCATATTGACGTCGGCGCCTTTGGTCACCAGCAGTTGTACCATATCCTTGTGGCCTTGCATACTTGCCCAGTGCAGGGCAGTCAAGCCGCCGGGACCCGCTGTGGTGTTCACATCGGCGCCCCTGGCGATGAGCAGCTCAGCGACATCGCAGCGGCCGTNNGACCACTGCGTGGGAGCGCGAGAAGGGCCGAAGCTTCCAGATCCCCAAGTTCATGTACCTCGGCTTCAATTACAAGCTCAGCGACATCGCAGCGGCCGTCTCTGGCGGCGTGGTGCAGGGGTGACAGCCGCGACTCATCCATTGCTTCGACCAGGGCGCCCTCAGCCAGAAGCAGCTCAGCCGTATTTTTGTCGCCGGCGTCGGCGGCAAGGTGCAGGGGCGTCAGGCCTGTATTCTCCTTGGCATTGACATCGGCGCCCTTGGCAATGAGACTTCTGGCTATGTCTTTGTTGCGTCCGTTAGCGGCAAAGTGCAGGGGCGTCCAACCGACCTTATCCTTTGCGTTGACATTGGCCCCTTGGGCGATGAGCAGGTCCGCCACGGCCCATGAGCCGCGGTCGAGCGCCGCGTGAAGGGGCGTTCGCCGGAAGTTGTTTTCCGCGTTTATATCGACGCCCCCGGAGATAAGGGTCTGGGCGACTTCTTTCTGGTCCTTCATGGTCGCACTATGCAGGGGCGTATTGCTCTGGGCGTCCCGTGCGCTGAGGTCGGCGCCGGCGGCAATGAGTAATTCGGCCGCGTAGCGGTGCCCGCCGTTGAGCGCCAGGTGCAGCGCAGTTGAGCCCCAGGGGTCCTTTGCGTTGACATCTGCGCCTCCGGCGATGAGCAGCTCAGCCACATCTTTCTGGCCTCGCTCAGCCGCCACGTGCAGGACTGTGCGCTCATAAGGGCGGTCCGTGTTGATTTTGGCGCCCTTACTGATGAGCAGTTTGACCACCTCTATCTGGCCGGTACCGGCCGCCATGTGTAGAGGAATAAGGTCGTATGCGTGCTTTGCGTTGACATTTGCACCTTTTGCGATCAGAAATTCCGCCATATCCTTCTGTCCCTTAAAGGCCGCCCAGTGCAGGGGCGTTTGACCCGCTTCATCCTTTACGTCGACGTCAACGCCGTTAGCGATAAGCAGTTCCGCTATAGCTTTCTGGCCTTGCTCAGCCGCGTAGTGCAGCGGATTCCTTTCCTTGCCGTCCTTTGCATTGACATTGGCGCCTTTGGCAATTAGTAATTCTGCCACGTCTTTTTTGCCCGCAGAGGCTGCCACATGCAGGGGCGTCAGGCCCTTCAGGTCGTTTGCATCGACGTTTGCACCGCCGGCAATAAGCAGCTCTGCTATATCTTTGTGTCCGTATTCAGCCGCGTCGTGCAGTGGGGTCCTTTGATTGGGGTCCCTCGCATTGACATCCGCGCCTTGCTTGATGTACAATTGCAGCTTGCCAATGTCACCCTCTGCTGCCGCCTGGTGGAGTGACTTTGCTGGTTTGGATGGCTCGGTTAGTTCCTGCTGACACCCGACAGCGATAAACGCCGCCGCCAAAACCAGACAAAAGGCCTTTATCGACTTCATTTTGAATTCCTTTGCAAATATATACTTTTTGAAACACATTTTTCCGGCGAGCCTTTTGCCCCTGAGCATCTGAGGCTTTCAAAGGGTCAACCTACGGTAACCTATCACAATGACTGTGCCCAGTCAAGAGTCTGCCTTTGCGAACACCGACTATGATGGGCTTGACATCCCGATACGCTACCCTTATTATCTGCCAAGAAGATCAGAGTTTTGGGAGATTGCTCAGAGACAAATGGAGGTGTTATGATGGCAGAAATAAGCCAATACATTCAGAGTGCGGATTGGAAAACCGAAAAACATGTCCCGGTAATTGAGTGCCCGGCAAAAGTCAAAGCCGATGAGCTGTTTCAGGTCAAGGTCACTCTGGGTAAAGAAGTAGCGCATCCTAATACCACCGAGCATCATATAGGGTGGATTTCGCTTTACTTCCACGTCCAGGGCGGCAAATTCATCCAGCATGTCGCCCATGTCGAATTCAAGGCTCACGGTGAATCAACCGAAGGGCCGAATAAAGGGCCGGTCTATACGTACCATGAGGCCGTCGCTTCCATGAGGACGTCCAGGTCGGGCACGCTGCACGCTGTGGCGTACTGTAACATTCATGGGCTGTGGGAGTCGAGCAAAGAGATTGCCGTCAGCTAAAGGATGTCCAAAGTCTGTCGCCTGTCGGCGTTTAGCCATCGCCGGCACGGCGACGAGTAACCATAGACCGCAGATTCTGACAGGGGGATAGAGATAGTGCAGTCAGCCGTGCCCGTCACCGATAGCGTCTATTGGGTCGGGGTCAATGACCGACGGACCTCGCTTTTTGAGGCGATCTGGCCGCTGCCAAAAGGGGTTTGTTACAACTCCTATTTGATTCTCGACCGCAAGGTCGCTCTTTTGGACGCGGTTAAGGAGATTTCACTGTCCGGCTACCTCGAAAAGCTCAGAGGCATCCTCGGTCCGCAAGGGAAAATCGACTGCTTGATAATCCACCACCTAGAGCCGGACCATTCCGGCTCCGTCCCGGTCTTGCGGGAAATATTCCCTCAGATGAAGATTGTGGGCAACAAGAGAACCGCTGAGTTTCTCGGCCGGCTCTACGGCATTAAGCACGGCGTGGAAGTTGTCCGGGACGGCGATGAATTAGAGCTGGGCGGAAAGAAGTTGAAGTTTCTGCTTACGCCTATGGTTCACTGGCCCGAGACGATGATGAGCTACGAGCCGGCGGATAAGATTCTTTTTTCCGGCGATGCCTTCGGAGGATTCGGCACGTTGGACGGCGGTATTTTCGATGACACTCTTGACATCGCTTACTTCGAGGACGAAATCCTGCGCTATTTTTCCAACATAGTCGGCAGATATTCGCCCATGGTGCAAAAGGCTATGACAAGATTGAAGGATTTAGAGGTCAAGATTGTCGCCCCAACGCACGGGCCCATCTGGCGAAAGCGCCCGGAGCGGATCATCGACTTGTACGACCGGTGGAGCCGATATGAAGCAGAACGGGGCGTGGTCATCGCTTACGGCTCGATGTACGGCAACACCGAGAGAATGGCCGAGGCAGCGGCTGAAGGTCTATCCGAGCAGGGCCTTGCGGCAGTGCGCGTTCATAACGTCTCGCGGAGCCACGTTTCCTATATCATCCGAGACGTCTGGCGTTACAAAGGGCTTATATTGGGCAGCCCTACGTATGACACGAAGATTTTTCCGCTGATGGATTCGTTGCTGCGGCTATTGGAGACCAAAATGGTCAAGAAACGCGCGGTCGGAATTCTTGGCAGCTATGGCTGGGCCGGCGGCGCAGTCAAGGCGATGACCGAGTTTGTAAAAAATAACAGCCTGGAGCTGGTAGAGCCGGTTGTCGAGGTCCAATTCGCACCCGACGCCGGCGAGCTGGAGCAATGTCGCCGGCTTGGCCGAAATGTTGCCGGGCATATCCGTGAAAGCTCCGGTTGATTCCGCTATTACTTTTGGGAGCAAATAAAATGGCTGAAAGAACAAAAAGCTGGGAGAAACGGCTGAGCGGTGAGCCTGATGAGCTGACGGTTGATTTTGTGGAATCGCTCTCGGTGGACCGACGGCTTTACAAATATGACATTGTCGGCTCGATTGCCCACGCGCAGATGCTGGCTGAGCAAAACCTAATCAGCAAGTCGGAATTCAAGGCGATAAAAGCCGGGCTTATCGAAATCGGAGACGAAATCGCACAAGGGCGGTTCAAATTCGACAAGAGGTATGAAGATATTCACATGGCGATCGAAGCTGCACTGATAGCGAAGATCGGCCAAGCCGGGGAGAAACTTCATACCGGCAGAAGTCGAAACGACCAGGTTGCTACCGACATTCGGCTGTGGATGCGCGACCAGATAGAAATTTTGCAGGCCAAGCTGACGCTGCTGCAGAAAGCGTTTGTGGAATTGGCAGCCGAGCACACCGAGGACGTAATGCCGGGCTATACGCATCTGCAGCGTGCTCAGCCGGTGGTTATTGCCGTGTATCTTTTGAGCTTTGTGGAGCAGTTTGAGCGTGATTTTATTCGGCTGAAAAACTGCCGCAGCCTGGTGAATATTTCGCCGTTGGGCAGCGGTGCGATAGCCGGCTCAACGCTGCCGATAGATAGAAAAAGCACCGCCGGCCAATTAGGTTTTTCCGATATCAGCTACAATAGTATAGACGCCGTAAGCGACAGGGACTTTTGCGCGGAGTTTGTCTTTGATTGCGCGCTTATCGCAGCACATCTATCGCGATTGGCGGAAGACTGGATCATCTACTCTTCCAATGAATTTGGGTTTGTGCGAATTGATGACCGGTATTGCACCTCGTCAAGCATGATGCCTCAGAAGCGTAATCCCGATGTTCTGGAGCTTATTCGTGCAAAAACAGGCGTTGTTTACGGCTCGTTGATGGCGATGCTGACTATTCTAAAATCGCAGCCGACCGGCTATAACCGCGATTTGCAGGAAGATAAGACTCACATTTTCGCGGCAAGCGACGTCGTAAGCCGGTCGCTGGATATGGCGGCGGCGATTGCTTCGAATACAAAATTCGATACGGGGAAGATTTCCGCCCGGCTGGACGAAGGTTTTCTGGATGCCACTAGCTTGGCTGAATATCTGGTCAAAAAGGGCGTCCCGTTCCGCGAGGCTCACGGCATAGTTGGGTCGCTGGTAGCTGACTGTGAAAGGCAAAACAAGAAACTTGCGCAATTGAGTCTGGATGAGCTCAAGAAATATGCTGCCCGCATAGAGCAGGATGTTTATGAGCACTTAGGTGCGAAAAATGTGGTTTGCAGATATATTACTGAGGGTGCAGCCGGACCTGACCAGGCAAAAAGACAAATAACGTACTGGAACAAGCAGTTGTCGCAACGATAGATATTTAGCCCCACGTTTTACGCGGGGTTTCAAGCCCCCGGTGAAAAAAACGATGAGCATAACGGAAGATGAAATAACCGAGTGGTTTGCACGCCAGAGAAGGTTGCCCGCGACAGATTTCCCCATCGGCATCGGCGATGATATGGCCGAAATCCAGCTGGCTGAAAATGTGTCTGTCTTGGTCACTACAGACATGCTGCTCGATGGCGTGCACTTCGACCTGCGAGAAACCACTCTAAAACAGGTTGGCTATAAGGCTATGGCGGTCAGCCTTAGCGACTGCGCCGCGATGGCAACTGTGCCGGTCGCTGCGGTGGTATCTGTTGCGATGCCAAAAGGTTTCGGCGAGAAAGAATTGAAGGAACTGCATAGCGGCATCGTTTTGGCCGGCGATAAATTTGCCTGCCCGCTCGTGGGCGGTGACATTACCTGCTGGAAGAACAATGAGCCGTTTGCGATAAATGTGGCGATGCTCAGCAGGCCTGCAGGCAACGAACCGGTAAAAAGGTCCGGCGCGAAAGTCGGCGACACTATATGCGTTACAGGCGCCCTTGGAGGCGCTATTAGCGGCAGGCATCTTAATTTTGAGCCGAGAGTGAAAGAGGCAATAAAAATCGCTCAAATGGTAAAGTTGAACGCGATGATTGATGTAAGCGATGGGCTGAGCAGCGACCTAAATCGCATCTGCCGAGCCAGCGGCGTGGGCGCTGTTATAAATGCCGGGCAGATTCCCATATCGCAGCAGGCCGGAAAGGCTGAAGAGCCGTTAAGTTCGGCGCTGAACGACGGCGAAGATTTTGAATTGCTTTTTACACTTGCGCCGCGCGAGTGTCAAAAATTGCTGAGCAAGTGGAAAGGGCCGTTGCCTATTACGCAAATCGGCACAATCACCGACACAAAAAAAATGCAAATAAAAATGCCCGATGGTCGTCTCCACGATTTGCAGGCCCGGGGATACGACCATTTCAAGAGGTAACAGGGGCAATTAGGGAGGTACAAGTTATGAAATGTCGATTAATGTTTAGCTGGGCGGCATGGTTGCTTCTGCTGCCCGCTCTTACTACTGTGCTGACCGCCGCAGAAAAACTGGACCGAGGTCTGGTTGCCCTTGAGCGTGAGGATGGCTCAGTCTTTTTGAGCTGGCGACTGCTCCAGAGCGATCCTGAAGACGTTGGCTTCCATATCCACCGTTCTGCTGGGGATCGATCCGATCTTTTGACGACCGGCAAGCCGCATCGACTGACCAACTTTGTCGACAAGGCTCCCCAGAAGGATATGGGCGGCAAGGTCCTTACTTATGAACTTTACGAGTACGGTGCGAAGAAGGGACCGGCGGCACCCAAACAAGTGGGTGAAGTTGAGGTTACGCTGACAGGCCGGGCCCGGTCGTACATCAGTATTCCATTGAAAGGCGATTACGACTTTCAGAAAGTCGGCATCGGCGACCTGGACGGCGATGGGGCTTATGAATTTGTCATAAAGCAGCCCGATTTCAACACCGACCCCTATCAGCAGCCCGGCTACTGGAAGAAGAGCACCACCACCTACAAACTTGAAGCCTACCGTTTGGATGGCACGATGCTGTGGCGGTACGATATGGGCTGGTCGATCGAGGCCGGTATCTGGTACTCGCCCTGGATTGTCTACGACGTAGACGGCGACGGCAAAGCCGAAGTCTATTGCAAGGCCGGCGTCGGCGACCCGCGAGATGAAAAAGGGTTGGTAACGAGTGGGCCTGAATATTTAATCAAGATTGACGGACAGACCGGCAAATTTATTGCTAAGACCGACTGGTTGAGCCGCGATGGCTTCGATAGCTATAACTATTATTGCCGCAATTTTCTGACTGTGGCGTATCTCGATGGAAAGACGCCGTCTCTGATTATGCAGCGGGGCACATATAACCTGATCAAGGTAAAAACGCTCGACAAAGATTTCAATCAAATCTGGTATTGGGAATCGCCTCAAGAAAAAGCAAAATACGGCGGACAAAGCTCGCACGGCTTGATTACCGCCGATGTCGATCAGGATGGCCGAGATGAATTGGTCCTGGGTGCAGCCGTGCTGGACGACAACGGCAGGGGGCTTTGGACTCTGGAAATGGGACATCCTGATGTCTGTTACGTCGCCGATATAGACCCGAATAATCCCGGCTTAGAGGTCTTTTACGGCTTAGAAACACGCCAGAAAACCGATGGTATTTGTCTGGTTGATGCCAAAACCGGCCGCAAGCTCTGGGCACACAAAGAGCCTACGCAGCACCTTCACAACCAGGGAATGGTCGGCGACATCCTGGCAGAGTCCCCCGGCATGGAGGTCTTTGTCGGTGAAAGAGACCTTAAAAAGCGATGGCTTTATAGCTCCCAGGGAAAGCTATTAGAGTTTAGCGAGAAACGGCCTTTGAGTCCACGCCCGGTCTGGTGGGATGCCGATCCGCAAAAAGAGGTGCTCTTTTCCGGCGACATTCGGGACTGGGACGGGCAGGTCTTTCAGCCCATCGGGGGTCGCGTAATCGCCGTTGTTGATTGCCTGGGCGACCATCGGGAAGAAGTAATCACCTGTGTTAAAGGCGAGCTTCGGATTTATACCAGCACCATCCCCGCCTCCGACCGGCGAGTTTGTCTGATGCAGGACCATCAATATCGCCTGGGCGTCGCCGCTCAGACGATGGGCTATTATTACCCCGCTCAACTGGGAAAATAATAGCCGAGGAATCGACTTGTTGGCGCCGAGATATTCATACTGACTATGGAGATGGACATCACATCAGAATCGCCTGAGCAAACCATTGAGCTTGGGCGCAAGATAGGGCAGCAGTTAAAGGGCGGCGAAATCATAGCGGTTTGCGGACCTTTAGGAAGCGGCAAGACCCATTTTATTAAGGGCATTGCGGCGGGAACGGGTGCTCAAGACCGCAAGCGCGTCACCAGCCCTACATTCGTCATAGTTAATGAGTATAAGGGCGGGCTCGATATCTACCACGTGGATGCGTATCGACTGAATTCGCTTGACGAGTTCGAAATGATAGGCTTCGACGATTTTTGCTATCCCGGCTCGGTCGTTCTTATTGAATGGGCGGACAAGATCGAGGCAGCCCTTCAGACTATGGATTACATTCGCATCGAAATAACGCACGCCGGCAAGACCAAACGCAAAATTCATATCAAAAATGCACCCCAATATATGACATTGTGCAGTTAAAAAACCCCCCAATAAATTGTGGGGCTAAATACAAAAAATATTTAGCCCCCAGTTTCACTGCGGGTTTTCCATCATTTAATATTGGTTTTTTTACATCCGACAATTTGGCGGGGCGAAATTTATTTTTTAGACTTTATTTGAACGTTTACGGGAGCCTTACGAGCGGCAGTGTAAAGTATTTCCCGGACGTAAGGATTTGCTCCCTCGTTGGTGTAATGTCATCGTGAAAGTTTGAAGTATTGTGCCAGTCAGTTGTCAGTCCAGCTAATTTTTTGGAGGAGGTTACTGCTTACCGAAGAAAACAAACGTAGTTAAGTGGCCTAACAATTAGGTCGATACTTAAGTTGTGAAAAAAATCTCTGTGTTGAATGTTGTCAATCGTATCAAACGAGGAATTTATTTCAAAAAGGGGTGAATGATGAAAGCGAAAAGTGGTTTTACATTAGTGGAAATTCTGATCGTCGTGGTCATTCTTGGCATCCTGGCTGCTATCGTGATACCTCAATTCACTGAGGCCAGCAGCGAAGCCAAGCTCTCCAGTCTGGTCACCGACCTTTCGTCCGTTCGCTCGCAGATTGAGCTGTATAAGATTCAGCACAATGACAATCTGCCTGGCGTGACAAATGGCACCCATACAGGCGCGGCTGGCTTTGTGCTCGCCTTGACCGGCAAGACCGATATCTTCGGAGCGGCTGTACCTATTACTACTACAACTGATTGTTATGGTCCCTACCTGATGAAGATCCCGACGAACCAGTTCGTCGATAGTGATGGAACTGCCGAGGGGACGGCAGCCACACCTCCGATCGTCACGGATGGCAGTGTCGGCTGGTACTTCAACACCGATACCGGAGCGTTTCACGCTTGTGACACTGCTGCCCATGCCGCTCTCTAAGAGTGTAGTGGCAGCGGAAGTCTGGTGGGTCTTGCCACGACAGATCGCCAGCTTAGGCTGGCCAGAATGATGGAATAGACAAATAGGCTGATCGTGCTAAGGCTTTTGCCGAAAGCAGGTCAGCCTTTTTAATGACAGGCTTGTCATTCCTGCGGAGGCAGGAATCCAGAAATCTATCGCGTTGTGGATTCCCGTCCCTGCTCCAAGGCAGGGATGACAACCTTGCGAGGGAATGACAAAGTGTGCGTCAATGCGAAAGGGCAAGCTATGAACAAGGCAAGAGCTTTTACGCTTGTCGAGATTCTCGTGGTGGTGGTCTTGCTCGGAATCCTGGCCGCGGTCGTCATCGCAACCGTTGGCAATAGTACAACGTCGGCCAAGGCGAGTGCTCTGGCAACCGATTTGCAGTTGCTTCGCAACTTCATTCTGGTCTATAAAAGCCAGCATCTGGAAGTTGCTCCCGGACCTACGGAGCAGGCCTTTATTGAGCAGGCTACAATGTCGAGCAACGCCAGCGGCCAAACTGCTGCGGTAGGGACTGCCGGGTTCGAGCGCGGCCCATATATGCAAAAGATTCCGGTAAATCCCTTCAACAATCTGACTACGATCCAGATGCTCGCAGACGGGGATGATTTCCCGCCCAACGCCGACGATAGTCACGGCTGGATATGTAAGGGAGCCACGGCGGAAATACGAGCCGACACCAGCGGAACCGACAATAACGGAAAACGATACTATGATTATTAGCAGAAAGAGAGGTAGGGTGTGCACTGCACGCTGCTATCAAATTGGTGGGCGGTGCCCATCCTACCGTTGTGCACGCTGTGGTTTTACGCTCGCTGAGGCGATGATGGCCACCGTGGTATTGGGTATTGCGGCGGCTGGTGTCCTGCTTCCTTTTGCCGACGGCGCAAAGATACGAGCTGAAGGTACTCGCCGAACGCTGGGCGCCAAGCTGGCAGGTGATTTAATCGAGCAAATTGTAAATACTCCGTTTGAGCAAATAGTCGCTAACTATAATGGTTACTCCGAGCCGCAAGGGCAGTTGAAAGACTCCGCAGGGACTATATTTACGGACCCGGCTTACGCCAACTTCAGCAGGAACGCAACCTGTGAGTCTGTTTATGTGCCGCAGCAAAGTGGAGCCGGACAGGCGAATTTCATTCGCGTCACGGTGCGGGTGCATTACAGCGGTAGACCGATCGCGATCATAAATCGGCTCATAAGTAAATAGGAAATACGAGATACGAGATGCGAGATACCAAGTACGAGCACGGCTTTACGCTGGTCGAGCTGCTGGTGGCTTTGGTTGTTAGCAGTCTGATTCTAACGACTGTGGCCACGCTTGCTTTCGCTCTGGGCAGGGCAACCGATGCCACTGACGATACAAGTCGCAAGCAGGCGGAAGTCCGTTTTGCCACGCTCAGGATTTCGGAACTGATTCGGCAGTGCAGGTTGATCTGCGGCACGCCGGGCGGCGAATTGGCCGTCTGGCAGGCTGACGACAACAGCGACGGACAGATTAACGTCAACGAGCTGGTGTATGTCGAAAGAGGGACGGGCAAAAACTATCTGCGGCTTTGCGAATTTCCGGCGTCCGATACGTCTGTGGTGCTGCTGGCCAACGTGGCAGCACTATCACCAAGCGGATACAGCGTGACACGTGCGACGCTGATACCACAGTGCAGCAACGTAGAGTTTCTGGTTGATGTTGCGCCGCCGCGGACCAAATTTGTTAGTATTTCGTTTGACCTTGCCGAGGACGGCGTTGTGCACCACTACCAGATAAACAGTGCCGTTCGCGGCTGGGCGGGAAATCTGCTAAGCGCCGACGGCCAGAGCATTGTAACCGACGATGACTAAGCAAATGATTGAATTACGACATACGACATACGATATACGATATACAGACAGAGGGGCAGCTTTACTTGTCGTCCTCTTTGTTATTATGGCCATAACCATTTTGTCGCTGGGCTTTATGTCGCGAAGCGATGTGGAGCTGGCTTGCGGCGAGAATATGATACTGCGCACGCAGATGGATTACCTGGCTGAGTCCGGTTTGGAGCACGCCAAAGGGCTGGTTTTGTACCCGCAGGATGTGGCTTCGGAATACTGGACCGGAGCTGCGGCGCAGCAGCTGGCAGCAGGAAGCGAGGATTACTACGAGGTCGCAGTGGTTCGCGATGACTCGGACCCGACTGACTACTGCAATTACATCATAGACTGTAACTCTTACCGGATGAAGGCCGGCCAGGAAGTAGGTCGTTGCAGCTTATCGGGTGACCTTCGCCTTGACCCGTGTATAGCGTTGTGGACCGGAAGCGCCGCGATTATCTGGTCCGGCGTCAGAATCAACGGCGACCTCTATTGTAACGGCACGTTGGAAAACAGGGGTGCAATTAACGGTGATGTATTTGCCGGTGCGTTGACTGGAACTATAGGCGGCCGGCATAAGGCAACCACAGATTTGTCGCTGGTCTGGCCTCGAATTACGGTCGCTGATTTTACTTCAAGATACAGTACGGTGGTCATAACCTCAAGCAGTCTTTCCGGCGTTACGCTCGGGCCATATAGCAACCCCGTACAGGTGTGCTACCGCAGCAGCGACTTGGTGTTGGCCGGCGACGTCAGAATCGAGAGTATGCTCGTAGTTGTCGGCGATCTGACAATCCAGGGAGACAGAAACATAATCGTAGCGGCAAAAAACATGCCCGCATTGCTCGTGACTGGTGAGCTAACGATAAAAAACGCCGCCGCTCTACAGATTAACGGATTGGCTGTCGTGTATGGACGTACGCTGCTCGGGGCCGGCGGTGCTAATTTGACCGTTCTTGGCGCCCTATTCACAGACGATGGACTGGCTGAAACCGCCGCAGACTCCTCCAGCAGCGCCAATGTTGCAGTGCTGTACAACGGCGCGACCTGGCAGCCTACAGGTGGTCGAACAGGCGGGGCGCTGCAGTTCGACGGAGTTGACGACTATGTGCAGACCCCTAACTCGCTGACCAAGCTCCAAGTGGCCAATGACTATACTTTGTCGGTCTGGGTAAAGCCCGCCTCTTCCCAGAAGGACTGGGCGGGTATAATCTCAAAATGCAACCCCAGCGGATCGACAAACCACTGGACGCTCCAATTCAATTCCGGTAGTCCCAAAAAACTTACTGTTTACCATCGGGATTACCTGCCGAGTCCTAAATCGTGGGACACCGGGATTTTGCTCAGCGAGCTTGCAGGTGCATGGCACCATGTTGGGATCGTCCGAAGTGGAGCCGTAATGACCTCTTATCTGGATGGTATCCCTCGCACCACGGGTGTGTGGCTTAACAGTCCAGGATTCGGCGACGGACATCTTAACATTGCCACTGACAGGACTCCTGCGCCAGGCTACGTCTACGGCGGCTTGATCGACGACGTGCGCATCTACAACCGGGCGTTGAATGTGAACGAGGTCTATCCACCCGTTGACGGACTGCCCGGGCTGATAGCGCACTGGAAATTCGACGAGTCCGGCAGCAATGCCGCTATTACCGCCGCACCGACAAAGACGGCTATCATCACCTGGTCCGAGCAAGGGGCGGTACAGAAGTGGGGGCAGGCAGCCGGGGCGTTTTTCAGAAGTATCCGCAGAGACTAATAAGCGCTTATGGGTTTTCTTGAGTGGCCGAGGCAGAAGCTGCTTATCGGCCTTTGTATGCGACGAATAAGAAAAAACCCCACGTGAGACGTGGGGCTGAATATTCAGCCACGTCTTCAAGGCGGCGTTTTGCCTCTACTTTTCTTGCTCTGTTGCCTTGACGATTGTGCCAATTTTGTTGGCCTTAACTGCATAAAGTATGGGATGTGACATTTGTATCGCCGCACGTGCGGCCTGAAGTTGTGCCGGTAAGTCGAAAGTGAGTGTATGTTCTGTTAACTTCAGCGGATCCTGGGTTGGCAGTGCCGGCAGGTTCGTCCGAGCCGGCTAACGTGCAGGTAAAGGCACAGCTAAAACGAGCCGAAAAGAAGACGGAGGTAGGGTTCATAATGAGCCAAGAAGCAAAAACTCGAATATCGAATATCGAAATCCGAAACAAATTCGAGCTTCAAACGCCGAATGTTCAGGACGCTGCTCGACTTGTTTCGAGTTCTGTATTTTTGTCATCTGTATTTGTTTCGTATTTTATGCTTCGGGTTTCGTATTTGGCCTTTTGTCATTTGAGAGGAGGCAGTGTGTAAGATGGTTTTTTGTGCCCGTGCCTTTACGATTATTGAGATTCTTATTGTGGTAGTGCTGCTGGCCATAGCAGGGATGATGGTAGTACCTATGATGTCGTCGGCGGCAAGCATACAGATTGAATCCGCGGCAAACATTGTCGCAGCGGACCTGGAATACGCTAAAAGTATGGCAATCAGCAGAGGCCAAAATTTTTCTGTGGTTTTTGATAAAGCTGCTGAGACTTACCAGATAAAGGATCAGAATGACAACGTAATACCGCACCCGGTAAAAAAAGGATTCAATTACGTCGTAGATTTCCGTAACGACCGCAGACTAAATAGAGTTGATATTTTCGATGCAAATTTTGACGCCACCAGCGAGGTCCAGTTTGATTATCTCGGAAGCCCCATTAACGGTAATAACACTGCTTTGAACAGCGGCGTCATCAGCCTGCAAGCAGCGGGCGTTACCAAGACGATTAGAGTAGAGCCTGTCACCGGCTACATCTCGATAGGCAACTAGTCAGGATACGAACCTAAATGCTAAGCTGGAACTTAAAGACTCGAGGCTTGCGACCGATAGGATTGGACATCGGCCATAACTATGTCAAGATGCTCCAGCTGGTGATTAATGACAGCCAGATTGCAGTTCTTGCGGCGGACAAAGTTCGCATTGATCCCAAGATAAACGGCGACGGCCAAGAAAGAAAGCAGTTCGTTGTTTCGGCGATAAAACGGATATTGGCGGACGGTAAATTCCGCGGCCGAAATGTCGTTTCATGTTTGCCGAATGACAAGCTGAAGATCACGAGTCTGCGCCTGTCTGAGACCGAGATAGGTCAGATCGAGCAGACCTTGGCAAAAGAAGCTGCCAACCGCTTCGCACTGAATCCGGATACAGACGCAATTAAATATATACTTGCCGGCAGTGTTCAGCAGGGCGATGAGGTTAAGAATGAGCTGATATTGTTTGCCACAGACAACGAAACAATAAAAAGTCATATTGCCATGCTTGAGGAGGCTAACCTTAAGCCGGTAGCCATAGATACGGTGCCGTGCGCGTTGTTCAGGAGCTTTGAGAGGTCTCTCAGGCGGCAGCAGGACAAGGAGCGCACAGCTGTCTTTGTGGATATAGGGGCCCAGTTCACCAGCGTGGTCTTTGGCCGCGGAACAGAGATTTGTTTCGTTAAGCAGATGGCCCTTGGCGGCGAAAATTTCGACAGGGGAATCGCGGCTAAACTGGGCATCGAAATCAGTGAAGCATCAATGCTCCGAAGCAGGCTTCGAGCAGAAAGAGGCTTACTGACATCAGAGGCCGAATTGATGGACCAGGACCCGGACAAAGGCGGTCGATCCCTTGATACGGCGACACGGCAGGCCATAACCGATGCCATAGGAGCTGTTGCCGAAGAGCTGGCAGCGGAGATATCACTGTGCCTTAGATATTATACCGTGACTTTCCGCGGGAAACGCGTCGAGCGAGCATTTTTAACCGGAGGTGAGGCATACGAAAGTACGTTGATTAACGTCTTGACGCGAAGATTGGCGGTTGAAATCGAGGCGGCCCAGCCGTTGAAGGGCTTCAACCTGTCCGGCGAGGGCATGCATATAAATCTCGACAGTGACAGGCGAGGCCTGCTTTGTGAGTGGGCCGTAGCTGTCGGGCTTAGCCTTAAGGGCTGGGATGGAGCCGCAGGATAGCCGTATGAAAGAGATTGATTTTCTTCCAGAATGGTACAAAAGCGGCAGACGCCGGCAAATCAGCTACCGAACGCAGTGCGTCGCTCTGGGTGGTATGTTTGTGGTAATGATGGCGTGGCATCTTGTTTCTATTCGCTCGGTTTCGAAGGCAACAGCAGAGCTTGCTCAAATGGCCCCCAAGCAATCACAGGCGCAGAGTGTATCGGGAGAATTCAAAAAGGTTGAAAGCGAGCTTGCAGAATTGCAGAGAAAAGCACGTGTCATCGAAGAAATCGTTTCCAGAATTGATGTGGCAAGCGTTTTGGCCGAAATGAGTTTCTTGGTCGACGCAAAGATTATCCTGAGCAAAGTGGAATTTACTGCGGAACAGTTTGACCAGACGTCCGAGCAGAAAGCCACAAGCGCTTCTGTGGTTAGAGTCGCAAGCGGCAGTTTTGGCGGTAAACAGGCGCCGCTGCTCGGCAAGGTCAGATTCAAGATCGTAATAAATGGTGTTGCCTCAGATCCGAGCGATGTAGCGGAGCTAATATGCAGATTGGAGGATTCGCCGTATTTCTGCCTGGTTCGTCCTTCGTTCTCACGCTACAAAACGGTCGATGCAGGCAGCAGCTCTACGGCCGGTGGTGACACAAGGACAGCAAAGACATCCGGCCAGATGCGAACCGATGCCCAGCCGGCAGCCGCCAAGTACCAGGTAAGCGAGTTTGAGATAAGCTGCTATCTGGCAAACTACCGACAAGATGAGTCGTGACTCGACAGGACATTGCCTGAGCAAAAAGTGGTGAAGATAGACAGAGTTGCCTAATGTTCTCTTGGAAAAAACAACAAGTAATAATTTTCGTTGTAGCTGTGGTGCTGGTGGCCGATTTCATAATTCTCGGATTTCTGCCTTTGCGAGCAAGAGTTAAGGCTGTTAACCGGGCAAGAAGTGCACAGAGGCTTGTTATTGCCAAGGCGGCGGCTGAGCAGAGGCAGCTACCCGATCTGCAAAAAAGGTTACAGCAGCTTGAAAGCGTCGTTTGTAACTACCAAACAAGTGTGCCCGCCGGCAGAGACCTTGGCAGCTTCCTGCAGCAGATAGCCAATTTGATGGGCCAGCATAATCTGACAGAACAGGTGGTTGCTCCGGGCGAGGAAATAAAAGCCGATCAATCCGCCGTTCGTCCGGCGGATAAGCTGAGCTGTATACCTGTGAACGTGCAGTGTAAAGGCAGATTGAGCCAGATATTTGAATTTTGTAAGCAGTTGCAGCGATTAGATAGGCTCGTCCGCATCGAGAGTGTAAGAATGGTGAATGATGGCGATTTTAGCGGCCGGGTAAGTATGCAGACAAGGGCGGTCGTTTATTACAGGCCCAATGTCGAGCCGGGATAAGGTTTCTGATCGCAACGACGTGCTCTTGGAGGCCTCAGAGAGAAGGTATGAGGCGAAAGACAAAAAATAGCAGCAATGGTGAGGCTAATAAGATACTTAGCGCATTGGCAGATAAGAAAAAGGCGGTGTTGGCGGCGTGCTTAGTCGCAGTGATGGCATTTATGTGGATTAGGCTGCTCCGCAAAGACGCACCACAGTCTGCTCAGGCGAACCCGACGATGCAGCAGACATCGGCGTCTTCGCAGGGACAGCCGGCAACGCCTTCTAAAATATCCTTTGTGGAGCTGCCGAAAGTTCCGGGCCGCCACGATGTCATCGCCAGGGACTTTTTTGCGCCAGGCGATTGGTGGAAGTCAATCAAAGGCATAGAAGGGCAAAATCGAACCGGCGCTGAAGAAGTGAGAGTCGTTTCGGCTAAGGGCGATCGAGAAGTAATCAACTTGCTGGGGGCCCGGCTGAATCTGGAGGCAATAGTAAAAGACCCTCTCCAGGCTTTTATAAACGGAAAACTGCTTTCGGTGGGCGATAAATTGCTCATCCGCGAAGGAGTCCGCACGTTGGATTGTGAAGTAGTTCAGATTGAACAGAACCAAGTGACTATAAGATGTGGACAATCACAAGTGACCTTGAAGCTGAGCCAGGTAGTTGAAAATTGAAGAAATTCAAAATTGAGGATTTTCAATTGTAGGAGCGAACAACTATGTACAGACAAAAAAGCGTGAGTGACAAAATGCAGATTGGAAAGGGACTAGCTCTCACGTGCTTCATATCGACTGTGATAGCGATCGCTGTCTTTGGCAGCGTCGAGCCAGGTTCGATGGGAGCTAATCCCGATGAGGGTTCCCGACAAGCGGGGTCCCTAATGCCTGTTGAAGTAACCGTGGCCGTGAGCCAAGCTGCTCTGCAGCCGGTCCAGCCCGCCGCGGGCGGGTCCGCAAGAGCCGCAGTACAGTCGTTTGAGCTCAAGGAACAGTTCGGCATACGCGACGCGCTGGCAATGCTGGCAAGCTTGTATAAGAAGAACATTGTGCCTTCGCCGGGCGTCGACGGTCAGCTGGCCTTTAGGAGCCTTAAAGACGTAACCTTTGAAGAAGCGATGGATGCGATCTTAGGCGAAAACTTCAAGTATCAGCAGCAGGGCAGCCTAATCAAGGTATACACCAAAGACGAGTTCAAAAAAATCAAGGAAGACCCGGAGCGAATGGTGTACCAGATGTTTACCCTGTATTACGTCTCCGCCGCGGAAGCCAAGAAGCTGGTGACGCCGATTCTGAGCCAGACCGGTCGCTTGGAGACTACAACCGCTGCCGTAACCGATTTCCCGACCGGTGAATCCATAACCAAGGTAACCGGCGGCGGCGATGCTACCGCAATGAACGACACTATCATTGTGCATGACTATCCGGAAAACGTTGAGCAGATAGCCCAGCTTCTGGGCGAAATTGACGTCAGGCCAAGACAGGTCCTGATCGAGGCGACGGTCCTTAGTGTGACGCTTACCGAAGATACGCAATTTGGCATCAACTGGAGCACACTGCAGGGGGTACTGACTCAGATACCAGCGATACCAGCGGCCGCTGGCGATATTACACGAGGGTCGTCTGACTACTTCAAGTCTGCCGGCACGGGCCAGGTAACCAAGACCGGTGGCCTGACCGTTGGCTTTGCCCACGACAACATCGCGGGGTTCATCAGAGCCATCGAAGAGGTTTCCGACGTGACCATTCTGGCTAACCCGAAGATACTCGCTGTCAATAAGCAGCTTGGCCAGGTTTACATCGGTAAAAAGCTCGGCTACCAGTCGCAAACCACACAGACCGAGATTTCCACAACTCAGAGTGTCGAATTCCTCGATACCGGAACCAAGCTTTCGTTCAGGCCGTATATCGGCAACGACGGCTACATCCGGATGGACATCCATCCCAAAGACAGCTCCGGCACCCTGAAAGCCAACAACATCCCTGACGAAACTTCCGCCGAGCTGGTCAGCAACATCATTGTCAAAGACGGCCAGACCATAGTTATCGGAGGACTGTTCAGGAACACAGTTACCACCGGCAAAACCCAAATTCCTCTGCTGGGCGATATCCCAATTGTAGGGGTGCTATTCAGAGGTACTGCTGATCAGTCCAAGCGCGAGGAAGTGGTCGTTCTGCTTACTCCTCACATTATCGAGGAGCCGAACGAGACTGACGGACAGGCTCGAGCAGAGGATGTAAGCCGAAAGATAGTGAGCTCAAAGGACGAGATGCTGGGCATAGGCAGAGCAAAACTGGCGGACGATTGTTACGCAAAAGCTGCCAGATACTACATTGAAGGTGACAACGAATCCGCAATGAAGGAGCTTGGCATCGCGTTATGGCTGCGTCCGACGTTCCTGGAGGCGATACGGCTGAAAGAGAGGATTCTTGCTGAAACAAGCCCGGATGAAGCTCAAAAGTTGGAAAGGATTGTGCTGGAGACTGTTGACCGGCAGGCGGCTCCCAAGTGGCGGAGCAGGTAATCAGACAACTAGGAAACTAGCGTATCGGGCCACCTAAATGTTTAGCCCCGCAATTTATTGCGGGGTTGGGTGCCCCGGTGCAACGCAATAGAGTTGGAGTTGTTACTTTGAAGTTTGCAAGACAAGCATACGCGATAGTCACCACCGTCGTGGTGTGTAGTTTGCTGGCGGCGACTCTGGCCGGGTGGAAAGATTCGCCCGTCGCAGCAGCCGCAAGCAAGTGGTACGATGTGCCGCTTCTTATCGCGTATTGCATAGCGGCTATGGGCGTGATTTGGCTCGGCTGGCATTGCGTTAGACTGGCTGGGGCAGTCACGTCCATAGCCAAATGGTTAAAACAAGACCAGCCCGTTAACAACAGGCCGAAGCTCAGTGCGATCACAAAGGAGTTGACCCGAGCGATTGATGACCGCGTCAAGGAGTATTCTGGGACGATAGATCGGCTCCAAAATGAAGTTAAGGATCTGCAGCTCCAGATTCAACTGTCGCACAGACAAAAGAGAAACACTGAAGCCATTATATACAGCCTGCGGGACGCCGTTATCGTTATTGACGAGCTCGACAGGTTGCTAATGGCCAATGAGGCCGCGGGCAGACTCTTTGACTTTGATTACAAAAACGCACAGCATAAGCCCATTGGCGAGCTGGTCGACAAAAGTAAGAGTGTGTTCATAGATTTTCTTCGCCAGAGCAGGCGCAGCAAGATAGAGGCAACCAGGCGGGAAATCCAGTTGGCACAGGATGCAAGGCCGAGGACTTTCGACTGCATCGTTTCCTGCGTTTACGATCAGCGCCAGGAAATTTGTGGGGTCGTAGCGGTGCTGCACGATATTACGCGCGAGAAGGAAATATCCCAGATGAAGAATGATTTCGTCAGCCACGTGTCCCACGAGCTGAAGACGCCGCTTGCCTCCATTACCGCCTACTCGGAGATGCTCGCCGATGGCGAAGCGGACGATGAAAAGACCCGGAAGCAGTTTTACTCAATAATTCAGAATCAGGCCAAAAGGCTCAATCGCCTGATTGAAGACATTCTAAATATCTCACGCATAGAGTCCGGCCTGATAAAGGTGGAAAAAAAGCCTGTCAGCTTAACAATACTTATAGAAGAGCAGCTACAAATGATAAAAGGTTACGCTGAGGAGAAAAATATCAACGTGATTACGCAAAAGCCCATAGTATATGACCAGGTGTACGCAGATAGAGACATGATTTCGCAGGTGATTGTCAATCTGCTCAGCAACGCAATAAAGTACACGCCCAGTGGAGGGTCGGTCTCGGTTGAAACAGCGGTCGATGAAACCGCGGGTATAGCACGAGTTACCGTGAACGACACGGGCGTGGGGATACCGCCGGATGAAATTGGACACATCTTCGATAAATTCTACAGAGTCGATGCAAATAAAAAGCAAGCAAAAGGGACCGGCTTGGGGCTTAACCTTGTAAAACAAATAGTCGAAAAAGTTCACGACGGCCGGGTATTTGTCAGCAGTCAGCCCGGCGTCGGAAGCACGTTTAGCTTTGAGCTGCCTTTGGCAACCGCCCAGATGAGAGAGCCGCAGAGTACACAGAGTTTACAGAGATAAAAAGATATCCCGATACATCGGGACTCTGAGCCGGCTGTGCTCTCTGCGGCAAAAAAGGTTGCAGCCCCATCGCAAACAGCAGCCGGCTAACCGCAAAATCATGCAGAATACTAATCTGTTGGGGAGGAGAAATAATGACGGGAAAGAAAGTTTTAGTGGTTGATGACGAGATACACATCGTTCACGTGGTGGCGATAAAGCTCCGCAATAACGGCTACGAGGTTGTGTCGGCGGAAAACGGCGTGGAGGCCTTTGAGCTGGCTTGCCAAGAGAAGCCGGATATTATCGTTACGGATTTCCAGATGCCGGCTATGACAGGATTGGAGCTCGTGGAGAAGCTTCGGCAGACTGAGCAGACCAAGGACATACCGGTGATATTGCTGACAGCCAGGAATTTCGCCATATCGCAAGAGCAGCAGGAGAACTTGCAGATATCTGACTGTCTGAGCAAACCATTCAGCCCGAGGGAGCTGCTGGGCAACATCGAGGACATTTTGTATCACCGGGCGGTAAGCCAAGAGAACCCATGATGGATTAGGATTTAGGCTCACCCGTTCGATAAACTTAGGGCATGCTTATGTTGACAACAACCGGCAAGAGTCTCAGCCAATCGCAGATGCACCAGTTAAAGAGGTTTGGCGGCAGGGTAAACAAGCTCGGCGCTAATTTTGCAGTTTACGATGCCGACGGTGAGCTTGTCTTGCTGCGTGGAGCTGGCAGATTTGAAAGCAACGCTGGCGAGCTAACACGCCAAGCGCTATGCGTGATGTGTACCAGCACGAGCGCGTCTGACAGCGATGCGTCAGAAGCGGATCCAGTACACGCAACGAGCAGCACGGTTTTGGCTGCCGCTTTAAAACCAGCCTCCAACAGAAACGGGCAGGCCAAAGTGGTTGGAGCTGCCCTGATCGACCTCGGTAAACGTCTGCATTCTGACACGGACAAAGAGGTTGACCAGAGATATCAAATGCCCGAAGTGGCTTTAAGTGAAATGCTGGGACTTTTGGTAGAGAGTTTTGAATCCTCGTTTAAGACCGAGCAAGAAATTGAAGTTATCAGTGCTGAGCTATCCCAAACCTATGAAGAGCTGGTGCTGCTCCACAAGCTCAGCACACACATGAAGGTCACTGAGCCGGACGCCAACTTTCTCCAGATGGCTTGTGATAGTCTGACCGAGATCGTTCTTGTCGAGGGTATCGCAATACTGCTGGAAAAGACGGTCGACAGCGAAAAGAAGCTGGCCTTGGCGGCTGGGTCCGGGCTGATAGATATAGATGAGCATACGGCGGCCTTATTGCATGGCCGACTGGTCGACGAAATAAACGGCGGCAAGGAAGCCCTGCTCGATAGCGAAGTGGATTCTCCTTTCAAATATGCCTGGCCGGCAAACATAAAAAACATTATCGCGGTGCCGCTATGCGGAAAAGAAGGGGCAGATTCGCACTTCACACACAGAACTAAAACCGGCGACTGCATCATAGGACTGATGGTTGCCATAAACAGGCTCGACAAGCCGGATTTCGACAGCACCGACGTGAAACTGTTCAACTCTGTCGCCGGCGGCTGCGCGGTGTTTATCGAAAACGGCAGGCTTTTCAACGACCTTAAAGAGCTGTTCATAGGCTCGTTAAAAGCGCTGACCAGCAGTATCGATGCCAAGGATAAGTACACGCGAGGCCACTCCGAACGGGTTGCGCTCATCTCCCGATGGATTGCCGAGAGAGTTGCCCACATCGAGCCGTTAGAGCAGGAGCAGATACACAAGATATACCTGGCCGGCCTGCTGCACGACATCGGCAAAATTGGGATAGATGAAGCCGTGCTGCGTAAGCAGGGCCGGCTGACCGAGCAAGAGCTGGAGCGCATAAGAAGACATCCTTCCATCGGAGCCGGCATCTTAGGTGGGATTAAGCAGATGCGTGACATTGTGCCGGGCGTATTGTGCCACCATGAGCGCGCGGATGGGCGTGGGTATCCCAATGGCTTGGCCGCCGCCCAGATACCGTTGGTAGGCAAAATCGTCGGCCTAGCCGATAGCTTCGACGCAATGACCTCTAAGCGGACGTACAGAGACGCAAGAACCGTCGAAGACGCGCTGGCAGAGATAAAGAACGGCCTGGGCACGCAGTTTGATGAGAAGGTCGGCAGAGTCTTTCTTAACAGCGAAGTCTATCAGCTGTGGGACATTATCCAGAACGGCAGCAGTGAAGTTTACCGCAGTTACGGCGTTTCAGAGTACGGCACCGCTGCGGTGGGAGTGCTAATCAGATGAAAGTCAAGACCCAAGATTATGGCGATGTCACGGTGATCGCGCTGCAGGGCGAGCTGGATGCCGATTTTACAGAGCTGCTTCGTAACACAATTACCAATGTGACCGCAAAACGCAGAGCTGGCTTAGTCCTTGATATGCGCGCCGTCGGATTTATCGACAGCCAGGGATTGGAACTATTGCTGTGGATGCAGCAGCACTGCAGCGAGAATAAAACCCAGCTTAGACTGGCAGGGCTTGATGAAAACTGCGCGAAAATTCTGGAAGTCACTCGGCTCGACAACGAATTTGACCGCTACACGGAGCTGGCAGAAGCCGTAAAGAGTTTCGCGTAGGAACAATCACCAAATTCAAATAAAATAGCAATTATGGCTCAAATAGCGGTGGAAAACAAGACTCAGCTAGGGCAGCTGCTGCTGGCGCGAGGGGTCGTGACGGCCGAGCAAATTGAAAAGGCCCTTACCGAACAGAAGGAAAAGGGCCATCGCAAGCTGCTCGGCGAGCTTCTGGTCGAGATGGCCTACTGCACCGAAAATCAGATAGCCGCGGCTCTGGCTGAGGCATACAGCGTGCCGTACGCCCAGGTCAGCCCCAAGATTTGTGACCCAAAAGCGTTGGAAATTCTGCCCAGAGAGTTTCTCGAAGAGCATATTATACTGCCGCTATTTAAGGTTTGTGACGTGCTGACCGTAGCGGTGAGTGAGCCTACAAACGTATTCTTGATTGATGAAATAGGGCGTATAAGCGGCTGCAAGGTCCAGGTGGTATGCGCAACTACAAAGGACATCAAAGCTACGCTGCAGACGTATTTGCCCGCCGCCAACGTCTTTGTCATTGACGATATTATCGACGACAAGGGACTGGAAGATTTTACGCTTTTGGAGAACATCACCCAGGATATCGGCAACCTTGAGGAGGTGGCGGGTCAGTCGCCGGTCGTCAAACTCGTCAATTATTTGCTTTATAACGCCGTTAAGGAAAACGCCAGTGACATTCACATTGAGCCTGACGACAAAAAACTTCGCGTCAGATATCGTGTGGACGGCAAACTCTATGAGAAGCTGCGTCCACCGCATCAGATGCATCCGGCAATAGTCTCTCGCATCAAGATTATGGCGGAGCTCGACATTGCTCAGCGCCGTCTGCCGCAGGATGGCGGCATTCACGTGCTGGTCGAAGGCAGACCGATCGATCTGCGGGTATCCGTTATGCCCGCCAATTTCGGCGAAAAGGTCGTTATCAGGGTCCTCGACCCCCAGAAGGTTTTCTATAATCTTGAGTCGCTCGGATTCACTTACGAAAACCTCCAGCGTTTCAGAGAAATAATACAGGCGCCTAATGGAATAGTCCTGGTGACGGGACCAACCGGTTCGGGCAAAAATACCACGCTATATGCTGCTCTATCTGAGCTAAACACGGAAGAGGTAAACATCTGCACGGTCGAAGACCCTGTGGAGTGCAACATATCGGGCATAAATCAGTTTCAAGTCAACAGCAGTGCGGGCTTTGAATTCTCCACCGCTCTGCGGAGCCTGCTGCGGCAGGACCCCGATATAGTAATGGTCGGCGAGGTACGCGATGAGGCCACAGCCAACATTGCGGTACAGGCGGCTCTGACCGGCCATCTGGTTTTGTCGACCCTGCATACCAATGACGCGCCCGGGGCGGTGATACGTTTGGTGGACTTGAAGGTTGCTCCATATCTGGTCAGCGCTTCTTTGATTGGAGTCCTGGCTCAGCGATTGGTGCGCAAAATATGCGCCAGCTGCAAAACCGAGTATGAGCCGGCCGCCGGCATAAAAAGAGCCGTTGAGAAAGTGGCAACGGGAGTCGGCAAATTCCACCGCGGCGTAGGGTGCAAAAAATGCCGCAACACGGGCTATGTCGGCCGAATCGCTATTCACGAGCTATTTGTGCCCGATGATGAAATCGCAGAGATGATTGACGACCATATCAGCACCAAGAAACTCCGGGCAAAGGCGCTTGAAAAAGGAATGGTTCCGCTGCAGGCAGACGGAATTGAAAAGGTAAAGGCCGGAATCGTCTCTATTGAGGAGATACTGAGAACTACCCAGGCAGAACCATAAAATCTGTTACAGTGGTGAGTGCGAAAACAATGACTGTGGCAACAATAAAATCAACGCCAAATTCGTCCCCAACGGCTAATCAGGTGGAAAGCACCGCGCCGAAAGGCCCCCCTCAGCCGCTCAGTCACCCAGACCTTGGGTCACCAGGTGGGCTACATAGGGCAAAAGTAAAGCACGCGGAGCTGATACTGTTCACTACGGAGCTGTCGGTGATGCTCGATAGCGGCGTGGTGCTGAGCGATGCTCTGGACGCCATCGCCGAGCAGGCTGAGCAGGGAGCATTCAGGACGATAATTATGAATATAGCTGAAAGGGTCAAAGGCGGCGAAAATTTTTCGCAGGCGCTGACTCCCTATCCGAGAGTTTTTAATTCGATGTTTATAAGTATGGTCAAGGCGTCAGAGGCGTCCGGCAGAATGGCAGAAATGCTGAGCGTGCTCAGCGGCTATCTAAGCTTTGAGGCTGAAACTCGTAAGAGCATAAAAGGAGCGCTTACGTATCCATTTATAATGGCCCTGATGGCGGTGGCCGCGACCGGAACGCTTATGTTCTTTGTTCTGCCGCGGTTCATGAGGATTTACGAAGCCAGAGGTGCGGCACTTCCCAAACTTACGCAGATCTTGGTGGGCTTCAGTAAGATACTGGGCAATTTCCAGATAATGACCGCTGTCGTGACCGCGGGTATATTGCTTTCGGTGGCACTATACTATTTGTCCCGCACCGCGATCGGCCGTCGGGTGATTGATACCGTCAAAATCCGCACGCCCGTGATCGGCACAATGTTTGTCGATATGGTGGTGGGCCGCAGCATGCGCATTATGGCCACGATGGTCAATACGGGCGTCAGAGTGCTGGAATCAATACAGGTAATACAAGGCTCGTGTCAGAATTCCTATTTTCAGGAGCTTTGGACCGATGTGAGCGACAAAATTCGTGACGGCTACCAGTTGTCCGACTCGATTCTGATTTCGCCGCGCGGCTGGTTAATCGCACCCGGCATTATCCAGATGCTGCGAGCAGGAGAAAAAAGCGGCAGGCTGGGCGAGGTCTGTGATAAGATGTCTGTCTTCTATGAAAAGAAGCTCCAAGGCTCAATCAAGAACGTTATGATTCTTATAGAGCCGCTAATGATCACGGTCCTCGGCACAATCATCGGCACTATTGCGATTGCCCTATTGCTGCCGGTCTTTAGAATATCCAGCATCATCGCACATTGAAATCAAGATGCTAAGTATAATTGGGTTTGATTGGCTTTGTTTTTGCTCGACTCTCAAAGCCCATCTTTTTTCATAGTCCCTTGTTATTATTGAGTTTGCGTTCATTTGGCCTTTACAGAAATTGGCTTTGTTTTGCATAAAAAGGGGCCGATTTGTAGAGGATCCTCGACAATTGTCGAACAAGTTGGCTGCATCCTGATTCCTTGGCCTGCTGATCTCCTGCATCCTGATTCCCTGTTATCCTGCTCACCTGCACCCTGTTACCTTGGTTCCCTGGTTTCCCTATTCTATCTTCTGTCTTCTGTCTTCTGTCCTCCGTCTTCCGTCATCTGTCTTCCGTCCTCTGTCCTCTGTCCTCTGTCTTCCGTCATCTGTCTTCTGTCCTCCGTCTTCTGTCTTCTGTCGTCTGTCTTCTGTCATCTGTCATCTGTTAGTATTGCGATTCTATTTAATTTAGTTATATATGTATCATACACAACCGGGAAGGTCGGCGTCAAGCGAATTTTCAACATAAAAGGCCGGAAAAGGGGCTGACAGCACCACAGCCTGCCAGGCCTTTCTGGTGTGTGGCCAATGCCAACTTTAGGGTTCTACTGCCCGGTCGTAGAACCTGTCCCTTCAACTCCGCTCAGGGCAGGCTCTGAGCCCGTTCGGCTGCGCTCAGGATAAACTGTGCCGAAGGATGCAAGTTGGGAATACATCACGGGCGATTCGCGAGCCTGAACTTCGATGAGAAATAAAAGGAAAAGTGGACAAGATCATAAGAGCACAAAGCAGACGCTGGGGACTTAAAATCCTGCAATACACCCTCATAGGTACCTAAAACCGCATTTTCGCTGGCAAGAACGCCGTTTGAGCCTGAGATGCGATGGAGCTTATTAGAAAATCCCCAAAATCCACTCCTATTTCTTGACTTTCCGCACTTAGCGGCTATACTGGTAAAAGATATTGGCGGCAAAAGTACGTGCAAGACAAGAATGGAGGATTGTTCCTACATGTCCAATAATAATGTGCGAAAGCATCGTGTGTTATCGTCATTGTTGTTTGACCATTTTGAGGGAGGACTATTATGTGTAGACGACTGCTTTTCCTAATTGTCATGTTCCTTGCGTTTGGTTTGGCGGCTGTCTCATCGGCACAAGCGGCGACAATCGTCTGGGTCTCCTTCCATGGAGCTGATGATGCGCCATCGGACGGTGCTAGCGGTGCTGGATTCACCGAGGCGCCCGATAAGGGGTACACCGACCTGCTCACTGCCAACGGCTACGACGTAACGCGCTATATCACGACTGCCACTCCTGATCCGGCATTTCTTAATGGAGCGGATTTGGTGATCATCAGTCGCTCGGCTGCCAGTAACCATTATCAGAACGCTTCAGCCACAGCGTGGAACACCATTTCCGCTCCCATGATCATCTTGAATGGTTACACCCTGCGGTACAACCGCATGGGGTACACCACCGGCAATACAATACCGGACATCACCGGGAACATCACGCTGACTGTCAATGACCCGACCCACCCGATCTTCGCGGGAATCCCGCTGACCGACGGTACCATGATCAATCCTTATGCCGGGCTCGCCACGTATCCCACCGACGGCACCACGGCGGCGGGCATCTCTATTAATACCGATCCAGTAAACAATGGGACAGTCCTGGCCACGATTTCAGCAGCGGGCAATGGTCCTGTTGGGGGCATGGTTATTGCCGAATGGCAGGCTGGGGCCACATTGACGCACGCGGGTGGTGCAGGAACGGACACGCTGGCCGGTCATCGGCTGGTGTTCCTGACCGGCTCTCGCGAGAGCGGTGGCAAGAACTCACAAACGGCGGGTATGTGTGATTTGTACGTAGATGGAGCACAGATGTTTCTCAATGCGGTTGGTTACATGCTTAGTCCCCCTGCCCCTAGCCATAGAGCGGCAAATCCGAGCCCGGCAAATGGGGCCACAGATGTGCCGACAGATGCGGTCCTTAGCTGGACGCAGGGAACTGGTGCGATTTCTCACCATATCTACTTTGGTACCAATCAGGCCGATGTCGCTGCCGGTACACCCAGCACGGACATGGGCACTCAGATTGGAACCAGCTACGATCCGCCAGGAACCCTTTCATACGGCACAACTTACTATTGGCGGATAGATGAATTTGACGGGGCCACGACATATACGGGCAATATCTGGAGGTTCACAACACAAGGACAGGGAGCAGGCAACATTTTGTTCGAGTACTTCTGGGGCACAAACGAGACTCTGGAAACGCTCTTCAACCTTCCTACATTCCCGGATAGCCCTGATCGCAGTGAGTTGCGGACAAGTTTTGAAGGCCCCATAAATTGGAGGGACAACTACGGGACGCATGTTCGTGGCTATCTATATCCGCCACAGACCGGCAACTACACCTTCTGGATTGCCAGCGATGACCAGAGCCAACTGTGGCTGAGCACGGATGAGGATCCTGCCCACGCGGTTCAGATTGCCAGCGTGCCGGGCTGGACGCCTTCGCGCGACTTCGATAGGACGCCTGAACAACGCTCTAGTGAGATCGCTTTGGAGGCTGGTAGAATATATTACATCGAGGCCCTACACTCAGAAGGCGGGGGTGACGACAACTTGGCTGTTGCGTGGCAAGGTCCGACTATCCCGACGCGGGCAATTATCTCCGGGACGTTTCTTTCGCCCTGGATCACCTTCAAGGCCGCCAACCCAAGCCCCGGTAATGGGGCGACGGATGTGCCGACTGATATTGCCCTGAACTGGACGCCCGGAAGTGGTGCGATTTCACACCATATCTACTTTGGCACCAATCAAGCTGATGTGGTTTCCGGTACAGGCGGTACAGATAAGGGCACTCAGATAGAAACCACCTATACCCCCGAAGTCCTTGCATACGGCACCACCTACTATTGGCGGATACATGAATTTGACGGGGCCACGACATATACGGGCAATATCTGGAGCTTCACAACAACCGCAATTTCCATCCCCACAAATACCTCAGTTGGGACGTGGGACCCTGTTACAAGGACATATACTCTGACCCAAGATGTGACTGGATCCATCCGAATAGACCAAGACAATCTGACTCTGGATGGGGCTGGGCATAGGGTAGTCGGACCAGGGTCGGGTGACGGAGTCGCACTTTTCGCAAGGACCGGAGTCACCGTCAAAAATCTAAATATCCAGAGTTTTGGGAATGGAATCTACATTGGGAATTCTTCCGGCAATACCCTAACAGGCAACACAACTAATTTAAACGGCCGTGGAATCGCCCTTGACTATTCCGAAAACAATACCTTAGAAGGAAACAATTCTGAATCGAACACAGGGCCTGGAATCAACCTGTGGCATTCTTCCGGTAACAACCTAACAGGCAACACGAATAATTCGAACGGCGTTGGAATCAGCCTTGACAATTCCACCGGCAATACCCTCACAGGCAACGTTTGTGAATCGAACGCTTGGTGTGGAATCGCTATACACGATTCCTCCAACGGCAATACTTTAAATAACAACACATGTAATTCGAGCACCGACTATGATGGAATCGGCCTGTACAATTCCACAGGCAATACCCTAACAGGCAACATTTGTGAATCGAACAAACGGGCTGGAATCTGGCTGGAAAATTCCACCGGTAATACCATTACAACCAACACATGCAGCTCGAACGACGGCGCTGGAATCAACCTTTGGGGATCTAGTAACAACAATAACCTAATAGGCAACACGAATAATTCGAACAACGTTGGAATTGACCTTCACGCTTGCGATAACAATACCTTAGAGGGAAACAATTCTGAATTGAACACATGGGCTGGAATCAACCTTTACTATTCCAATGGAAGTACCCTAACAGGCAACACGAATAATTCGCACAACGTTGGAATATGTCTTGACTATTCCATTGGTAACAACCTAACAGACAACACATGCAACTCGAGCTCATGGGCTGGAATCAGACTTTACTATTCCGAAAAGAATAACCTAACAGGCAACACGAATAGTCTGAACGGCGAAGGAATCAACCTGCAAAACTCCACCGGCAATACCCTAACAGACAACACATGCAGCTTGAACAACGGCAACGGAATTGCCATTTGGGAATCCAGTAACAATACCCTAACAGGCAACACATGCAACTCGAACAACGACAATGGAATAAGCCTTTACCATTCCCAAGACCATAACCTAACTGATAACATTGCTGAACTGAACACATGGAGTGGAATCAACCTGGACAATTCTTCCGGCAATACCCTAACAGGCAACAGGGTTAATCTAGAATTCGCTGGAATATCCCTTGGAGAATCTAATAACAACACCTTATCACACAACACGTGCAGCTCGAGCACATGGGCTGGAATCCAACTGAACAATTCCAACGTCAATACTATCTACAACAACAACTTTATCAGTAATCACGTGCAGGCGCATGTCGATGGCGGAAGCGGCAACGTCTTCAACCTGGATGCGCCAATCGGCGGTAATTTCTGGAGCGACTGGACGACGCCGGATGGAAACCATGACCGCATTGTCGATAGTCCTTATGTCTTCAGTGGCGGCCAGGACAACCTTCCCTGGACCTGCCAGGATGGCTGGCTGCTCCTGGCCATAGGTATCGACATCTACCCCAACCAGACACCGAACAGGGTGTACCTCAGCAAGAATTACACCATCTCCGTTGTGGTTTTCGGCAGCGCCAGCTTCAATGTAACGACCTTGAATTCATCAACGGTGCGATTTGGACGGACTGGAGCTGAAGCCGCACCGGTGCGTGCGCCCACCATTCGAGATATGAATGCCGACGGATTGCCCGATGCAATGTATGGATTCCTTACGTTTAAATGCGGATTCAAACTTGGCGATACCGAAGGCATCCTGACTGGAAGCACCACGAGCGGAGTTTTGATTGAAGGACGCGATTCCGTATTAGTTTCGCCTTGACAGGAGACACCAATTATTGTATAATAGTATTTTTGAGGAGTATTTAAGCAAACAATTGAATATCGGAGGAGGTTTTATGAAGGGTAACAAATGCATCCCACTTCTTGTGGGTGTGGTACTGTTTCTGTGCCCGGCGGCACAGAGTAACATCACCAACGGAGGATTCGAAACCACCGACCTTACAGGCTGGACCTCCACGGGAACCGTGTTTGTGACCGATTTCGAGATGTCCCGTGACGTCGTGCCTCCGATCGCGCCCGACTGGACACCGACCGAGGGCAGTTATTTCGCCTCGCTGTGGAGCACTGACACCATGGGGACAGACGTTGCGACCCTCAGTCAGACCTTTATAGCCAACGCCGGACTTGTTTTGCAGTTCGACTATTTCTTCGACTTCGGAGACATCGCCCCATATTACGACACGGCTGTGGGAACATTGACCTGGTCAACAGGCAGCGTAACGCTCTTCGAGCATAATACTCCGGGCCATGAACTCGCTGAGGATGAGAATGTGGACTGGACGAGGATTTCGTATGTTTTGCCAGTCAGCGATACTTACACGCTTGATTTCACCACCACAGACGGAGCAGTGCCAGGTTCGTATGAGTCGATTCTGGGCGTCGATAATGTACAAGTGATACCTGCACCGGCTGCTATTTTGCTTTGCACGATTGGTGTGAGTCTCGTGAGTTTACTGCGCAGACGTGGGACGCTGTAAGTTGTAAGACAAGAAGAACCCCGGCATAAATACCGGAATGAACAACCCCCAAATAAATTTGGGGGCTAAATAGTTAGCCCGTGGTTTTACCGCGGGTTTTTATGCGGTTTTGTGGTCGAGGAAACCTTCGAGTTTGCGGGCACGAACCGGATGCTGAGAAAGTCAAGCACATCGCGGAGACAAGAAGAGTCGGTGGCCAGTTCTACCGGCGCCAGTCGGCTTTGCGGACCATCAAGGGGGGCATCTGGGCAGGTTTGGGCCTTCGCCGGCTGCTGCTGACGCAGCTTCTGCTGCTCGGATACCATTGAATACTGAAAGACCCAGGGCTGAAAGTCAACCCGTTTTTCTTCAGTTTACCGAACATTACAGGCCCTTACGAGATTTACGATTGGCGATTGCCGATTGAAAATCGTAAATCGAAAATCATCTGACGAAAGACTGCGGCCCACCACCGGCGGGCAGAACTCATACAATCCTTATATCGGCAGCTCTAAGGTGTGACTTTCGATATGCAATTGGCAATTTAGACACGGATTTACACGGATTCACACTGTTAAGAAGCAAGTCTGTGTAATCTGTGGTTGACCGCCGGCAATTTCACAGGTTCACAGGTATCTGATGCTTGGCTAAATACTCTTTCATCTGCCTTATGGTGTATTTGCCAAAGTGGGCTATTGACGCCACCAGCACTGCATCCGCGTGGCCCTCAACAATGGCCTGATAAAGGTGTTCGAGCGTTCCGGCTCCGCCGGATGCAATCACCGGCAGCGATACCGCATCAGCAATCGCTCTAGTCATAGGGATGTCGTATCCAGCCTGTGTGCCGTCGGTGTCCATGCTTGTAGGAAGGATTGCTCCTGCTCCCAGCTCTTCCACCTTTTTCGCCCACGCGACTGCGTCAAGGCCTGTACCGACAGTACCGCCGGTCACTATGACTTCAAAGCCCGATGGCAGCTGTGAATTGCTGGAGGTGTCTATCGCCACGACGATTTTATCACTGCCGAATTCTTTAGATGCCTCTTTGACGAAATTCGGATTTCGCACCGCGGCAGTATTGACGGATACCCTTGATACGCCGATTACCAGCAGTTCTTGGATTGCCTTGCAGCTTCCTATTCCCCCGCCGACGGTCAGCGGCACGGAAATTCTCTCTACCGTTCTTTTGACCGCATCCAGGAGTGTCTTTCTCTTCTCGATGGTAGCCGTGATATCGAGAAAGACCAATTCGTCTGCCCCCGCCTGGCTGTAAACGGCGGCATTTTCTGCGGGGTCGCCCACATCTTCTAGCTTCACAAAGTTGATGCCCTTGACTAATCGCCCGTCCTTCACATCCAAGCAGGGGATAATTCTTCTGTAGTCCATAAGACCTATCTCCGTAATAGAGTCGAATCCGCCGACCGAAAGCAATTGTAAATTGACAATTGACAATTGTAAATTGAAAATTGACAGTTAGAAATTGACTGATGATTTGAAAGGGCAGATTATGGCCAAAGCAGCAATGCCTCATCCAAGCCACGGCAAACACTTGTGTTATTTGACGAATCTGGGATTTCAGCTAAGCAATCCCAAAGAGTACAAAGCCCTTGTCAAAGGCGGCAAGTTCTATTGCAAGATCTGCGGCCGGGTTGCAGCCGGAGAAAAAAGCCTCTGTAAGTCTGCAAAGCTATAACCCGCTGGCAAGCGGCATCCTCAATCGCAGCAACGCCGCCCCGCCCCGCACCAATTGTCCCGGCCACAGAACTCAGACTTGCCCGTAGGTGCTGGTCCCGGTGCGGGGCTGAATATTTATCCGCCTTGTGCGGACCGTTTTGACACTGCCGCCCGGCTATTTGACCTGCCGCCATTGAACCGGTTGTTTATCGACCTCAAGCACTTCGGCTCTGTTAATCAACCAGCTCTTGTCGGGCTGCTTTTGAAAATTGATTCTTATCTTTATCAGCAGCCACGGCTTGTAATTCTGAGCGATGTAACTATCCTGCTCGAATCTTACCAATACTATCAGATTGACAGTTGCCTGCGGTGGTGACAGTTGTACGAGAGCACTGTTTTTTTTGATTTTCTGGACGCCGGACCGCTCCATCTGTCTCCAGGTGTGGGCCATCAATTCTTGTTTACTGTTATGGTAGGAATCGTTGTAATCGGCGGAAATGATTGCCGCCAGGGCGTTAGGGTCTTCTTGCTCAATGGCTTTCATGCCCTTTTTAAGCAGGGCGTAAATTTTCTCGCGGTCGGTCTGAACGAGAAGGTCCGTCCCGAATGCGGCTGCAACAATGAAGGCCGGCACGGCCAATTGCCACCACCGGCGTTTTTCCGGGAGGACGCTGCGGAATGTCAGCATGCCGAATAACACCAGCACCGCAGCGCCCACCAACGTCCAGGGCTGTTCAAACAAGTCGAACATTGTCTTGCCGCCGGCCGCGGCGCCAAGGAGGCCGTGCCCGTGTTTATGTTATAAGGTCTGTGCTCTCAATGCCGAGAGAATCTGTCGAGTTTGAGGCCCTTACGGATAGGGGCGCCTGGTGGGCCATAATTGATAGCGGTCCTGCATGAATTTCAGGTCTTCGCCCTCGCCTGCGGGCGGGGTCCTATCGAACGCGCGCTGCAGACCATCGAAGGCATCCTGGGCAGCTTCCATAGTGCTCCTATCGACCCATCGGTGTTTTTCAGCCCGCCCATCGGCCCAACTGAGTGTGCTTTGTTTGTTGTGCCAGATTGCCAGCGGGTCGATCCAGCTGTTGCTGGGGGGCGCGTTAACGACCCAGGAGCCCATGTTGTATCCTCTCGGATCGATTTCCTCTACGAAGACGTACTTATCGGCAGGCTGTTTTATCTCCGTGTATAGCCGTAGCGCCCTTCCAGTCCACCCTGAAAATCTTTCCTCTCCGAACATGTTGCCGCTGATGGAATAGCTGCGAAAGGCCCAGTGCGGTGGGTTCATCTTTCTTAAGTCGCCGGGGCAGCGGTATACATCTATAAGCTTGACGTAAGGCCACAGCAGGCCCCTTCTGCAAGATGCCTTTTTCTCATCCAGCGGGGCCTGGCCACTGGATGGGCTATCCACCCAGTCAACAAGAATGCCGCTCCTTTTTTCTCCGACATGGCCGCCCACCATCTTGGCATCATAGTCGTCCTTATATACTAGCCAGGCTAACGTCAGCGTTCTCAGGTTGCTAATGCAGCGGATAGCGTTGGCCTGCTCCCTTGCCAGCTGCAGGGAAGGCAGTAGAATTGCCATCAGAACGGCGATAATTGCAATTACTACCAAAAGCTCAATCAGTGTGAATGCGCTTCTGCTCATTCTATCCTCCCTCTTATAAAGAAATAGGCTCCACCGTTGCGCCGTCAGGATGCAAACCTTACAAACGTTTATTCTACAGCACTCAATACGCTATGTCAACTGAGATGCGGCAATTTCTCAGCAAATAAGTTCGCCGATGCTGTGCTCCCGACTAGATCGGGATGACCGGCATCCAGCCTATAGAGAGATGCTTTCTACTTGAGATTGCAGGTCGGCCATTTTGCTGTGGCTGGTCATATCAGCGACCAGGGGCGTTATAGTTATAAAGCCTTCTGCCAACGCAGTGGTGTCGGTTGAGCTTATCTCAGAGCGGTGGGTGCCTCCAGCCAGTTGGAATAGGGTCTGGCTTTGCTCATCTTTTTGAGCGATGTAATACTCGTGCAGGCCGCCCGTTGATTGAGGCACAACCTTTACGCCTTTCGGCTCTCCAGCCGACAGCAAGGGTATATTGATGTTAATGACATCGCCGCTCTTTATGGGCATCAATTTTTTCAGAATCTTGGCGCAGTAGAAGGCGGCCTTTTCAAAGTCCATATTNNCCGGAATAATAGACATTGATTCCGACGTTCGCACCGTTGTTTATGCCGGCCACAAGCAGGTCTATCGGCCCGTCGTGCAGTTGAATACAGGCCAGCTTAACGCAATCGGCGGGGGAGCCCTGCACGCTATAGCCGGCAAATTGCCCATTAATGTCAACCTTATTGCACAGCAGCGGCTTGAAAAACGTAACGCTATGGCCGGTGCCGGACCGGCTGTCCATTGGCGCAACAACCATTACGCTGCCCAGCTTGGCCAGCTCTTTGTAAATGGCCGCCAAGCCCGGCGCGAAAATACCATCATCGTTGGTCAGTAATATCTCCATCGTTTTATTTCCTTGTCTGAGATTGTAAGTGCCAATGAGGCTTCTGTCAATTGACGCCCTCGCGGGGCAACGTATAATCGCAGGCTATGCAGAAGTATGCGCCGGATAAGAAATGTCGGGTGATGAGCAGAGATGAGGTTCGGGCGTTCGATAATTTTGCGATAGACAAGCTCGGAATACCGGGCATGGTTTTAATGGAGAACGCCGGTCGTAGTTGCGCCGAACTGGTTAAAGAGAAGTTAGGCTCTGCTGCAAGTCCGAAGGTTTGTATTTTTTGCGGAACCGGAAATAATGGCGGCGATGGGTTCGTAATTGCCAGGCACCTTTCAAATAGCGGCTTGCGAGTAACCGTCGTTATCTGCGGCGACCGCAACAAGATCAAAGGCGATGCAAAAACGAACCTGGATATTCTGGAGCGGCTGGGCCAGCCGATCCATAAGGTGGACCTCGACCGGGGTGACATCGCCGGCCAAGTCGAGGCTTTTGCCGCCGGCGCCGATATGATTGTCGATGCCTTGTTCGGCACAGGATTGACCGGGCAGCTCGACGGCAGGTACGGGCAGCTAATAGCGAGCATAAATTCGCAGCGCCGTCCCATCGTGGCGGTGGATATTCCGTCGGGACTTGATTGCGATACGGGCGAGCCGCTCGGCGCAGCGATCAAAGCAACCTATACGGTTACTTTCGCGGCGGTAAAAAAAGGCTTCACGCTCGCCGGCAGCGCAAGTGCTTACACGGGCGAGATTTTTGTCGCCTCTATTGGTGTGGAACCAGCTAAGCAGGCGTCTGACTAAAACGCTCCGGGTTCGTTGGCTTGCGCGCTGTAGCCGATAAAATACAGGAATCTGTCGTACTTAAAAATTGGGATTCGCAGCGCCTCAGCCCGATTTTGGACCTCTTTGTAGCGATTGAGCCTCTGCAAGGCAGCCTGGTGCTTTTCCTTGGCCATTGGGTCTACTTCCAGATCCTGGAATGTGGGTTCCCTGGGGACGAGTGGAGCCTGCCCAAGAACCACGAAGTCCGTCTCGGCAGAGACGTTGTCGGCTACCGAGCCGCCCCATTTTTCAATGAGCGCTCTTATCTTATTAACAGAGTCGAATTCGATACTGCCATCGCCGTTCAGATCAAACTCGCCGGCCACTACGAATACGTTGTCCCTATCACTATCCCAAACCAGGTTCGCAACGATGTCATCTTGAGCGATGGGGTTTCTTTTTTCCCAGCGTACGATTCGTGCCGTAGAGATGTTGCGTTCCAGGCTGAATATCTCAATTTCAGCCTTTCCCTTGCCGTCCTTGGGGATGGGCGCATTTCGGTCATAGACCGAGAACGTCAAACCTCGGTAGGCCCGGCTGGCTGTTCCGATACTCAGGTGGACAACTCCGGCTTGCTCGTCAACCAGTACTACTTTGCCGTCCGGCTGATATGCCAGCGCCTCGCGCTGCGGCGGCGGGTTGATTTTCTCAAGCTCTTCCAGGGCGCGGCGCATCCTATCTTGAGTCATTGCCAGCTCGGCGTTCGTCTTCAGCAGCTGGTCATTCACGTTTTTGAGATTGTCCCTTTCCTGCTGTAACTGTGCCATTAACGTCTGCGCTCGCTCGTCTGCGGTTTTTTCCATCAGACGCTGAAGGTCGCCATATTTTCCAGTGATGTCCATAACATCCTGATGATCTTTATCCCTTTCGGCCCGCAGGTTTTGTTCCATTTTTCCCTGCTCTTGCTTTGCCGCGTCGAAAGTGCTTTGTAGGTCCTGGTACTCTTTGGTGACAGCGGCTTTTTCGTCTATGGTGGTGTCCAGCTTTGCCTTGAGCTTTTGGGCTATTGATATAAGTCCGGTCGTATTAGGGTCGAGGGCCTCGGCGATGTCCTGCTGAACCAGCTTGATCGCTTCATTTACATCTCTCACGGCGGTGCCGACTTTTACTTCCGCCGAGGTCGGCTCAACTGGGCCTCCGATGACCAGAGCCACCGTTTTGTCGAGGTAATCGACCATTGTGCCGAGATAGGTTTTCCGGCTTTGTTTTGTGCCAACGATCTTTCCCCGGTTACCCCATTCCTGCGGGTTGGCCAGCTCGCTCATATCGGTCTGCAATCTGGCAGCTTCGGTCCGATATTTTTCCGCTTTTACGTAGTATATGACGGCAACAGTAGTTGCAGCAACAAAAAGTGCCACAAACGTTAGCAGGGCGTAGAATACCGCGCTACTCTGTTTTCTTTTGCCCACGGGCATAGTAGACCTCCTTATGAGTTTGTTCAGTTAGTATTATCTCTAAAAAGCCCCGCTGAGTCAACAAAAAACCCGGTATACCCGCAGTCATAAACGCCCTAGGCAAGTTGAAGGCCAAAGGACTTGTGCAAATTAAACGCCGGGTGCTATGGCAATCCATATAGGTATAGGTAAGTAGCACGTGAGGGATAACTTATAGAAAGTGTCTTTTTCAGTAGGTTGGCTGCTCTCAATAGTCCTTGAATCTTCTCATCCACTCCGGCCAGTCTTCGGGTTTTACGCCGCCGGCTTTGGTCCACGGGCCACGCGTGTTGTATTCGCGGTGCCACTTCAGCGTCCAGAGTTCCTTCAGTCCCACTTTCCGCACCGACCAATCCATGAAGAGGGAATTGATGCCTCCGACGTGACGCTCAATGCACGCATAGTTCATAAAGTTCCCCGGCTCGGGACCGCATGCACCCTCATATTCAGGGGGAGTCCACTCGTAGTCGCCGAGGCGATACCATGCGATGACTGACATAGAATCAAAGAGCACAGGCACGCAGCCAGCATCCGGCACCAGGGACGTATTCCACATCTCGCGATATGTTGGATAGGAGTGCTGTTCCACCTTGCCGATAAACCCGTTGATGCCGTAGCTGCCGAAGTACGAGACAAAAGATCCGGACGGAAGTCGGGCGGGTATCCACCAGACTGAGAACGCGTCGTCCGCCACAAGTACGTATTCATAATCCAACTTAGCAGGTTTTGTAGCCGGGCACAGCAACAAATCGTTGCAGTCACGGTAGTAAGCCCGCAGGGTATAGGGCCAGTGTCCGCAGAATCTGTTATCCTCCACGAACATGGCGTGGGACGGAGGCCACCAGTGAAACAACTTGCCGTCATAATCAGAGGTGTACGCGCAAAACACGACGCCCCACTGACGCAGCTTGGACTGGCAGGCGACGGCCTTGGCCTGCTTCCGGACCCGCTGCAAGCTCGGCAGCAGGATCGCCATCAGTAGCGCAATAATGGCAATCACCACCAAAAGCTCTATCAGCGTGAACGCTGGCTTCCGCGCTGGATGGATTTCACCTCTCATGCCGGAGGTCCTTCCAAAATCCAATATCTTGCTCAAGCGGATGAAAATCTTCGCGATGCTCGCCTTGCTTTTATTGATTATAGACCGGCGCACGGGCAATATGCAAGTGTTTTTGTCCTTTCTTGAAGAATTTTTGCGGCTGGTCAATTTAGAGCTGGAATTCGATGTTTCCGCAGTATAAGGACACAAAATTACGACAGATGGATATTCTGAAAAACTCCAGAGCCGCTTGTTTAGCCGTCGCCGGCACGCTTGCCCTGAGCCTGCCGAACGGGCCGACGGGCAAATTCATCCAAAAGGGCAGGCAACCGGCTGATCCCGTCGATTACATATCTTGCAGCCCGCTCCGGCGAAGTGTCTACGCCGAGCCGAGCATCGCCAGGCTGTGGCGAGGTTGAAGTGTGTATGCGAGCCGGGCGAATAATTTGAATTGTCACAAATCCCAGCTTGTTTGGTGCGATAAAATCCTTTTCAACATTATCTGCAACGTAGGCAGCAGACTCGGGTTTAACATTTAGGTTCGCCAGCAGTTTTTCGAAGCCGACCGGCGAGGGCTTCCAGAACTCTCTGCCCAGCTGCTCAGTGTACAAAATGCACCGAAAGTACTTTTCGATCCCCAGCGCGCGTACTTTCAATCTTTGTGCGGGCAGGAAACCATCCGTCAATAGGGCTAACACATACTTGGCGCTTAGTTCTTCAAGCACATCCCCGCTATCGGGCGGCAGTGTTATTTGTGGGGCGTGGTTGCGGTAGGCTCTTAGCAACTGCTGGATAGTCTTGTCGTCGTATGCTATGCCAAGCTCTTCGAGGGCCGCGTTGAACGTCGTTTTGCGATTGCCGGCGGCAAAGTGCTTCCAGATGGCGTCAAAAATCTGCCCGGCAGACGGCGTTTTCGGCAGCTTTGAAGCCATCTCGGCCACAGCCGCAAAGCCGCTTCGGCAGTAGTCCACTTCGTCATAAAGCGTGTCGTCTAAGTCGAAAACAACGGTGGTTATCATAACTTCAGTAGGCCCTTTGTTTTTCGTTGGCGCCGGGTCAACCACGTAAAATTTGCCCAATGTCGTATACAAGGCATATCTATTTACTATAATCTTATCCATTCCTGGCTGAAATGTCGATTTAGAAATAGCAAGCAGGGTCTGGTCCACCGTGCGTTATGCGCGTTGCGTCACGTTTCTACGCAGGACGTAATACGCACGACGATGTGGAAAGGTTAAGTTATGCGATTTTTGCAGATTATGCGTCCGCTGCACTGGATCAAGAATGTGTTCGTTTTCGCAGCCTTGATATTTGGCAAAAAGCTTTTTGGCGCGCCTAACGAAGTGCTTTTGGCTGTCGCCAGGGCGGTTGGCGGTTTTTTTTGCTTTTGCCTTGCTGCCTCAGCCATCTACATTTTTAACGACATAATCGACCGCCGGACGGATAAGCTGCACCCCGAAAAATCTAAAAGACCCATCGCGGCAGGTACCGTAAGTATTGTCGCTGCGGCGGTATTATCTATTGCCTGTGCTGTGGCGGCGATAACTTGCAGCTATGCACTTCTGGATAGGTTTGCCGTTGTTATCCTGGCATACATTGTGCTGATGGTTCTTTATTCGCTTTCCCTGAAACACTTGATGATCCTGGATTGTGTGGTCATATCAATCGGGTTCTCTCTGCGGGCAATGGCCGGCGCCATCGTGGTAGATGTGGATATTTCGCCCTGGCTGGTTATATGCACGTTTGCTTTGTGCCTGTTCTTGGCTTTCAGCAAGCGGCGCAGCGAGATAGCGCAGCTACAAGAAAACAGCGAGTTATTCCGCAAGACACTGGGCGGCTACACCCCGGAGCTGCTTGCCCACATGCTCGATGTTACCAGCGGCCTGGCAGTAGTATGTTTTCTACTTTACGCTATGGATGACCGGACGTTTCTGCTTTTTGGCACGAATAATCTCGTTTACACTACTCCTTTTGTCTTGTACTGCATTTTTCGTTTCAGCGCGCTGATACAGCAGGGCAAGTTCTCAGACCCTGTGGATCTCATCTTGAAGGATTTGCCGTTTCAGATCGGCTTTGTCCTGTGGGTTGCGGCCTGCATCGTCATTATCTATGGCAATAAACTTGGTTTCTGATGGACCCTGGGTGAAACCCAGGGCTAAATATCAACAGCCAAATGGCTAAGCAGAGATTACAAAAGGTCTTGGCCTCGGCGGGTATCGGCTCCTGCAGAAGATGTGAAGAGTTGATACTTGAGGGGGCGGTGCAGGTAAATCGGCAGGTGGTGGATAGGCTGCCGGCCTTTGTCGACCCGGAAGCGGACATTATAGCCGTCGATGGCAGGCAAATTCGGGCCGAAAAGAAGGTCTACTATCTTTTGAATAAGCCGAAGGGCGTCATCTGCACAAGCTGCGACCCGCAGGGCAGGACCAAGGCGATAGACATTGTGCCCGCCCGCGAACGCATCTTTTGCGTCGGCAGACTCGATGCCGATACGACCGGTTTGGTTATCCTTACTAACGACTGCGAATTGGCAAATAGATTAACGCACCCAAGATACAAAGTGCCGGAGGCTTACATCGCTCAAGTGAAGGGCCGAATCGCCCCAGAGCAGGTTGAAAAACTGAAAAGGGGGGTCTGGCTGGCTGAAGGCAGGACCTCCAGGGCCTCGGTCAAAATATTAAAGCGCGGCCGCGAGCAATCCTGGATCGAGATCACCGTTCAGCAGGGCCTCAATCGCCAGATTCGCAGAATGTTAGCCAAAGTAGGTCTGCCGCTAAAGGCCCTAAAGAGTATACGGATTGGTAATCTCACCACGCGGGGCCTCGGCCCCGGCAAATTCAGAGCCTTGGATAAGGCTGAAGTCATATATTTGAACAGGATAACGGGCAAGAATTTGGGTTCATAGTTCATGGTCTATTGCTCTGAAAGCTACAAGGACGGGGCAGCTCCTGACAAGTTTGTTCGACTGGGCGGCTTCAAGGCGGAATACGCCGAGGGTCTGGGGCGGAATGGCAATGTTTCTCGAAAAACAAGTACGAGCGGACGATTCCAGTCTTGAGACGGTCTATCGGCACTTTCATAGAAATCTTCGTGACTCATTCGCATTGCCGATAAGGCAATCGAAGTATGCCGCGAAGGACTGCGTTATTCACCGAATAGTCCCATACTGCACTGCAATTTGGGTACTCTTTTTGCGAAACAAGGACGCAAGGAGCAGGCGCTCAAGGAAATTCAGACCGCTCTGCAGATAGACCCTAATTCTGCCGGGATACGCAGAATTCTTGAAGCTATATCCAAAGGCCGTTAGGCTCGCGGCTGCGCATTTTTTAGACACGGATTTACACGGATTCGCACTGTTTTGTAACGGCTGAGCCGAGAGGCGAAGCATCCGGGCAGCGCCGGCCAGATTCTTCGCGGAGTTTACCCTCGAGCGAAGCGAAGGGCTCAGAAGGGGCTCTGTGTCGAACAAGCCTTTTGCTAAACCAGGGGTGACAAAAGAACAGTGCGGTCAGGGCGTCACCGCACGGTCATATATCTTGATGTCGTCAATCAAGCCAGACCAGAAAGTGCCCGGATCCAGATTCTCTGTTGCCACCTGCGGTAATAAGTCGACTGGGCCATCCCCGTCCACATCTTCCTCATGGCTCATGGGGTTGTGGCCTTTCCCGCGTACGGCTACGCCCGCGCCGCCACCCTTGAATCTGCCAAGCTGGGCTGACGTATCCCGTGCGTCCCGCTTGGACGGACGGTATCAAAACCCAAATTAGCGTGCTTACGGAACCCGTTACACAAAATCCCGTAGAGGCTCTTCAATGTCTTCTACTCGCACTGTGGTGCGGTACATTCCAGCCAGTGCGCCAAAAACAAGGCAAGGTCCGCAAAGTCAACGCGGCAGTCCTTGTTCAAATCAAGTGCCGGATATGGATGCTCAGAATCACCACAGGTCGGAACACTAAAGATCGGAACCTGCCACATATCATAGTAGCCGTAGCCGCCGTGTCCGCTGGAAGCGAAATAGAGGGTGGAACGATCGGGCGAGAGGCTCGGGCAGAAGTCTTCAGCCGGGGTGTTGATCTGTGGCCCAAGATTCACCGGTGTACCCCACGGCTCGGGGACGCTGGCCCGCGTCGTCACATAGATGTCGTCCGGACCGAACCCACCGGGCCGGGTGGAAGCAAAGAAGAGCGACAAGCCATCGGGCGAGATACTCGGCTGATAGTCACCACTCGAACTGTTGACAGTTGGCCCGAGATTGACCGGTGTACCCCAGGCGGCGGAGAGACTTGTCCGTGTCGTAACCCATAGGTCAAGACCACCAGACCCTCCGGTCCGGTTGGAAGCGAAGTAGAGCGATAGGCCATCCGATGAGATGTTCGGGTGAAGGTCTGAACTTGAACTGTTGACGGTTGACCCGAGATTGACCGGTTTACTCCAGATGGTGGAGGGACTTGTCCGTGTTGTGACCTGAGTCGTTACCCATAGGTCATAACTACCGTACCCGCCGGGCCGATCAGAATTCAAGTAGAGCGACAGACCATCGGCTGAAACAGACCAGGGCCCGTCAAGACTCGAGCTATTCACGGTCTCCCCGAGATTGACCGCCGGTCCCCACGGGTCATTGATGCTTTGCCTCGTCGCTACGTATGCGTCATAACCACCATAACCGCCGGGCCGATCGGAAGCCAGATATAGGGCGCAACCATCGGCCGAGACAATCGCCACAACATCGCCAGACGAGCAGTTGACATTTGGCCCAAGATTCACAGGAGTGCCGAAGTTGAAATCGGCCTTTGTACTGCCAGCGGTAAGCGTGAGCGCGACGACGAACGCCAGCAACAGTAACGTAACTTTCACATCATTAAGCCCTTTCATTCTACACCTTCCTTTCTTTACTGAGCATATAGGTAACCAGTTATAGAGAATTGGCGGTACAAGAATTGATTGCCGTCTCATACTTGCTCCTCCTTTCAGTTTTGTCTTGAAGCACAGCAGGTCTTTGACCGCCTTTAAGACCTGATGCGTATATTATGGTACGACCAGAGCTGCCTGCCTGTCAATTGTGGAAACTACGTATTTTTGGGGGGTAAAAGCAGATTTTTTGGGGCAAAATAGGGGATGCAGGAAGGCTTGTTCGACACAGATTAACACTGATTAACACGGCAAGAAAATTAGTAGTCCCGATCAGGGATGGCCGAGCCATTACAAAACAGTGCGAATCCGTGTAAATCCGTGTCTAAAAAGCGGAAAATCCGATGCCCCCGGCCAGACGTTAGAAGAGCGGGTAAATAAACGGGGCCAATCCTGTGCCGCCAAGAAGGACAAGCAGGCCCAGAAGAAGCAGCACAATGAGAATGGGCAGCAGCCACCACTTCTTATTGTATTTCAGGAAAAGCCAGAACTCTACCGGCAAAGGGCATCGCTTCTTTTCGGCTAAGCGGCCGAATTCGGTTGATTTATCTTTTTGAGAATTCCCAGCCATCCAGATTCTTCTCACAACATCAAAGAGAACCACCCCGATACGTGATGAGAGCTTGCTTGTCATGATCTCTTCCCACGGGGGGGACCTGTTCGGGGCCAAGTCCGGATATGCCTTGCCCCTTCATCCCCACCTTCGGGCCTGTTCCGCCCGTAGCAGGGCCATTCAGCTCCAGTATGCCGAATTCCTGGCCGATTCCCAGGCTTTTCTTAACCCGAACGAACCGACAAGGGCATTGACATGAAGCAGGCCGTTCACGTATGATAATTTGGCGTAGCATGCAAAAATAACGTCCATCAAGATACATGTGAAATGCAGCTTGGGCAAGCGCACCACAGAGTACAGGAGAGTTCATGCTATTCAGATATAGACGCAGCTTAACGGCAAGTGCCGGCATCTTTGGGGTTGTCGTCTTTGCGTTCGCCGTGACAGCGAACGGCCAGCAGGGAAAGGTCAACTGGAGTCAATTTCGCGGCCCCAATGGACAGGGAGTGGCGGAAGCAGATCGCATTCCTGTTCATTTCAGTCCGGAAGCGAACGTTTTGTGGAAAACCGTAATTCCCGCTGGCCACTCGTCTCCTGTCATCTGGAACAATCGCATCTTTCTTACCGCCAGTGAACCAGCCAACAAAAAGGAGCTTATTACGTTAGCCATCGATCGTGAAGAGGGCGAAATCCTATGGCGACAGGTTGTTCAGGCCGAAACACAAGTAAGGTTTCATCCACTGAATAATTCTGCATCTTCCACGCCGGCCGCGGACGATAAGCATGTTTATGTCTATTTCGGGACCTACG
>JAFNGF010000142.1:9284-17657 GCA_017885385.1 Planctomycetota bacterium | reverse complement strand
CGCTCTTTTTTAGCCAGATCCGTGATCTCGGCTGCCTCAGCGTGCGCGGTATGGTCTTTCCACAGCCAGGCCATCGCGTTGGGATTACCCTTGAACTGCTTGAGCAGCACGCTGAGGCAGCCGAGATCACGGATCTGGCTAAAAAAGAGCGTCCGCATTACCTGACTAAATGCGGCGGCACATACTCTTCGGAGTGGTTCTTCAGCAAGATTCTACACTGCTTGCGGGTCGATCCGGGGGTTTTTGATGCGGCTCATACCTGGGTAGAGCACGCCGACTGGCTGCCTGCTATCCTGACTGGGACAGAGGCGCCGCACAATCTGTTAAGATGCCGGTGTGCCGCCGGCCATAAAGCGATGTTCAACGATGGCTGGGGCGGCTACCCGGATGCCCACTTCCTGGGTAAGCTTCACCCCAAACTCGGCAAGCTCCGCCAGACACTCAGCGAGAAGACTTATGCCGTAGATAAAGCCGCCGGCCCGCTCACTGAGCAGTGGGCAAAGAAACTCGGTATTCCGGCAGGCATACCCGTAGCGATGGGTGCATTTGACGCCCACCTGGGCGCCGTCGGGGCAGGGATTAAGCAAGGCGTGCTGGTCAAGATAATCGGCACCAGCACTTGTGACATGGTTGTGACTCCCACGAGTAAGAAACTGCCGGATATCCCCGGCATTTGTGGCATCGTCGATGGCTCAATCCTGCCGGGATACTACGGTCTGGAGGCGGGCCAATCTGCGGTGGGCGACATATTCAATTGGTTTGTAAACTACATCCAGCCCGGCGGTGAGCAAGCAGGCTCGCACCAGGGGCTGACCGAAAGGGCAGCAAAGCTGGCGCCCGGGCAATCAGGTCTTTTGGCGCTGGACTGGAATAACGGCAACCGCACCATCTTAGTTGACCAGAGGCTGACGGGGCTGCTTCTGGGTCAGACTCTCCATACCAGGCCGGAAGAAATCTACCGCGCTCTTATCGAGGCGACGGCCTTCGGAGCGCTGACGATTATCAACCGCTTCGAGGAGTACGGCGTGAAAATCAGCGAGATCGTCAATTGCGGAGGCATCGCTGAGAAAAACGCATTGCTGATGCAGATATATGCCGATGTCACCGGGCGTAAGATGAAGCTCTCGCGCTCGGCGCAAACGTGCGCTCTTGGCTCTGCTATTGCCGCCGCGGTTGTCGGCGGAGCGCACAGCAGCTTCGCCCGTGCCCAGGCCGCTATGTGCGGCATCAAGGAGACCACCTTTGCGCCCATTCCGCAGCACCACAAGGTCTATCAGCGCTTATACAGGCTCTACAAGCAGCTGCACGACGGCTTCGGATTGGCAGGGCATGCTGTGCCTATGGGCAATGTGATGAAGGAACTGCTTGCGATCAAGGAACACGATGTACGAAGAGCTGCGACAGAAGGTTTGTCAGGCCAATCTTGACCTTGAACGTCACGGCCTGGTGGTATTCACCTGGGGCAACGTCAGCGGCATAGATCGCTCCACTGGGGTCGTGGCGATCAAGCCAAGCGGGGTAGCATACAGTGAGCTTACGCCGGATAAGATGGTTCTGCTCGATCTGGATGGCAATGTGCTCGAAGGGAGCCTGCATCCCTCTTCGGATACGCCCACACATTTGGAGCTGTATCGGGGCTTTGAGCAAATCGGCGGCATTTGCCATACGCACTCGCTTTACGCCACTATGTGGGCCCAGGCCGAGCGCCAGATTCCGTGCTTGGGAACTACCCACGCCGATCACTTCTACGGGCCGGTGCCGGTCACCGAAGTAATGACAGGCGATGAGATCGAGCAGGACTACGAGCGCAATACGGGCAAAGTGATTATTCGCCGATTTAAGTCGCCCCCCCGTCTTCTTGCCGAAGACAAAAGCGGGGGGGTTAGCCCCCGCCTTTCGGCGGGGGTACCCCGGCCATTGGCCGGGGCTAACGCCCCTGCGGCAGCAGGGGCGGTTGACCCATTGCAGATGCCGGCCGTATTGGTGGCAAATCACGGACCGTTTACGTGGGGCAAAACGCCCGCTGAATCAGTGGAAAATGCCGTTGTGCTGGAGCGAGTGGCGCAGATGGCCTTTGGCACTTTTTTCGCTAGCGCGAGGCAGGGCGCCATTTCACAGGCGCTGTTGGATAAGCATTATCTGCGAAAACATGGACAAGACGCTTATTATGGCCAAAAGGGCAACCATATTTAGCCCCCTCTGATTAGCCCCCGGACCTGTGCCGGGGGGGAACCCCTGCCCACAGGTGGCAGGGCTAAACACGCGGGGAGCTAAACAATTTGGTACGAGACCTGCTTTGGCCAAGGAGAATTGCTATGGCAAAGATAACGTTCGGTATTATTGTCGGCAATCGCGGATTCTTCCCGGATGTGCTGGCGAAAGAGGGGCGAAAGAACATTCTCGATGCGCTGAAGAGAAATGGTTACGGCGGCGTTTGTCTGCCGATGACCGAGACAAAGTATGGGGCGGTCGAGACATTCGAGGATGCCAAAAAGTGTGCGGCACTGTTTGCTTCCAAAAGGGATAAGATTGACGGCATCATAGTCACGCTTCCCAACTTTGGAGATGAAAGAGGGGTGGCTCAGGCCATCAAACGCAGCGGATTAAATGCGCCCATATTGGTTCAGGCTGAGCAGGATACCCCGGACCAAATGGCGATGGGCCAGCGACGCGACTCGTTCTGCGGCAAGATCAGCGTCTGCAATAACCTCAGGCAGGCCGGAATACCCTTTACATTGACCGCCTCGCACACGGTCAAAGTCAGCTCGCCCGAGTTTGACAAAGAGCTTGCCCGGTTTGCTGCCGTCTGCAGAATCGTCAAAGGGCTGAAGTCTGTCCGCTTCGGAGCCATCGGTTCTCGTCCCGCAGCATTCAACACCGTTCGCTACAGCGAGAAGATTCTTGAGCTTGCCGACATTGCCGTCGAACCCATAGATTTGTACGAGATGCTCGGCAGGGTAGACCGGCTCGGTGATAATGAGCCGGGCGTAAGGGCTAAACTGGCGGCCATCAAGAATTATACCCTCACAGAAGCTATGCCGGCCGCGAGCCTGCTAAAAATGGCTAAGTTTGGCTACGTCATCGACAAATGGGTCAAGCAGAACGAGCTGGCCGGCACCGCTATTCAGTGCTGGACTGCTCTGGAGGAATTCTTCGGCATTGTTCCGTGTACGCTTATGAGCATGATGAGTGAGTCGTTACTGCCGAGTGCCTGCGAAGTAGACGTGACCGGTCTTTTGAGCATGTACATTTTGCAGTTAGCCGGCGGCACACCCAGCGCACTACTGGACTGGAACAATAACTTCGGCGACGACCCGGACAAGTGCGTGTTGTTCCACTGCAGCAATATACCCAAGTCGCTGCTGGCGACAAGTAAGATGGACTTTCAGGAGATTATCGCCGGTGCCGTTGGCAAAGACAATACTTACGGGACAATTGTTGGTCGCATTAAAGCTGGGCCGGCCACGTTTTGTAGACTGACCACCGACGATATTGAGGGCATGCTGAGCGCGTACGTGGGCGAGGGCGAGTTCACCAACGATAAGCTGGACACATTTGGCGGCTACGGCGTAATGAAGATAAACAACCTCCAGTCGCTAATGGCTTACGTATGCAACATGGGCTTCGAGCACCACGTGGCGGTCAACATGTCCCAGACCGCCGATGCGGTTGCCGAGGCACTGGGCAATTACATGGGCTGGGACGTGTACAGGCACACGTAGGCCCGGTGCGTGGTTCGTGCCTGGTCTTTCGTCTCTGGCCGTTCGTCCGTCCGCACCCAGGGACCAATTACGGCAACACGGATAGTCCGGCATTTAGCCAGCCATCGGCCATAGCAGCAAAGTCCGCCAGGTCAATCACACAATCGCCGTTGATGTCGCCGCTTAGGTCTAACTGCCCAACATTAAAGCATCTGGCCGGGCAGAGCGCAATATTATCGACGTATATCGTATCCCTATCTTTATCCACCTGGCCCGAGTTGGTCCCGTCGCCGACAATGATAGTGACTTTGGTTATAGCTGCCAAGTTTACGCCGGCGCTGCTGAACTGTTCAAGAGCAATGTCCCACTGTGTCCACGTGTCTGACTCAACNNAAGTATGGGTCAAACTGATTCTGGTACTCAAAGCGCATCGACTTGGCACCCTGCTGAACATTACTGGTCTCCAGGAAAATGTAATCATACGGGGGGATGTGGGGGATGTTGTGCGGCCATTTTGCGGCTATGGCGGCGTTGTCAGCATAGGATTCAAAATCGTCGACGGTCAGGCACTGCCCTGTCGTAAAGGTCCACGTATGGCCTGTAACCGTGCCCGACGGGCCTACCTGATCCACCCGCCACTGATAAGTCTGACCAAACTCCAGCGTGCCCGGGTCATAGCTCTTACCCGCGGGGGCAGGGGCCACCTTCTGCATAGCTCCCTGTTTTCCGAACCACAACTCGCGGGAGGTGGCAAAAGCTGCCTCCACCCAGCTAAGGTCAGATCCAGTCGAGACGCCCGTTGCTGCATCTGCAGGACTCGGATTGACCGCTGCGGGACCATCCGAAACAGAAGAAACATCGTCGAAAGTACAATGGTAGCCGGCCGGTTCATCCTGTTCATTCTGCGCGAAGATTACACTTACGCCGTTCGTAAAGACCGCATCATGCTCCTCCGGGTCTTCCCATGGATCGTTACCCGTGGTGTCCACCATGGTCGCAGTCTTTGCGACGAGCGGGCCACCCTTGTACTCATAGAGACTGCCGGTGACGTACACGGGGCCCGAGCCGAGAATATCCAGCTCAGCGTAGTAGCTCCTGGCATGGCCGAGGCCGGGCACACGCACGTCCAAACCCAGTTGTTCTTCGTTTCTCATGATGTTTCCCATATTGACGACCTTCTCGATATCAATCCGCAGGTTGGCCGGACCGTCCTCCCAGTTTACGTGCATCACGTAGGTCTTGGTTGCAATCCAACCGGGGGCGATGCCGCTGACCGACCCGTCTGGGTCAATGATGTACTCTGTCCTTCCGGCAAAGCCACAGTAATTCCGGGAGGCATCGCCGATGACGTTGATCACTGCCCCGATACGCACGTCGGTGAATTTTTCGTTTAAGACCCACGCCGCACCAAACTGCGAGCCGCCAGCAGCTGCTGAAGTGCTTTCATCCATGCTTAGGTATTTGTTGCCGTTCGGGTCGGTCTTGATGGTATGGGTGTACGTTTTGGTTAAGTCTGGAATACAACTGAACTCCCACGTGGTCAGGTCGGGCTGGGCGCCATTCCAGGTCTCCAGCCAGTTTGCCTGAGCAGGGCCGGATACTAAGACAATTAGTCCCAGCACTGCGCAAATCATTACTAACTTCTTCGCTCTTTTCAACATACTGTTCCTCCTTCAAAATTAAGCCCCAAAGACGGTTGCGGTTGTTTATCGGCCCTAGCGCATCAGGAACATTTCTCTGCCGCTTAACCGTACCTGGCCAGATCGCTCCTGCCTTGCAGGGCCCGCCCTAACGATTGCCGCCGGCAGCGCGCAAAGCTCCAGCAGCACTATTCACTTATATTTTATACCAAGTTGGACACTGCGTTGTCAATAAAAAACTCCGGAGTTCTATGGGATAGGAAGGGAACATCGTATCCCCCTGGTTCTGCCGCCTTCATTCTTCATTTTTAGCTTCCCAACACAGGGTAGGCAACCTGGCAAGAGGCTATTTTGACTGTTTGAAAATAAACTCATCCGAAAGGCGTTTGCCGCCCACGCACAGAAATGTCACTTGCAGGACGCAGCTTTGGTCGCTCTGCGGCTCCAGCGGCAAATCGAACCGGTATGCCCTCAAAAAGTCGTGCCAATACCGGTTATTCTCAGCAGCGTCGGTCAAGTTGATATCCGGCCAGATGACGACTCTTCCGCCTTTTGGCTCAGCCGATCGCTGAGCATACTCATACAGTTCGAAACGAAAGACGCCCGGCGATTTCACCTGAGAGCCGAACGAGTCCAGAAGGCTCACATAAACATCTATCTTTGAACTGCCATTGGCGTCCGCGCTGCCGGCCAGTCCTGTCAGCGGGGTAATATGTATCTTTGCCGGGGAATAATCGCCGTAGGCGGAAACATTGGGGCCGATGTCGACTTTAGCCGGCGACTCGGCAACTCCCCCGGCCTGCTCACAGCCGCACTGGCCCAAAACAAGCATCCAGAAGCATATACTTGATATGGTCAATACAATCCTCATAAGCTACAAATCCTCGTCGAGCAGATGTCCAAGACGATACTTCTTGGTACGCAGATAGTCAATATTGTGCTTGCCGGGTTCGGCCCTTAATGGTATTTGCTCCACAACCTTTATGCCGTAAACCTCAAGCCGGCTTACCTTCTTCGGATTGTTGGTGAGTATCCGGATGTTTCTCAATCCCAGGTCACGGCAGATTTGAGCGCCGATTCCGTAGTCGCGTCTGTCAGCGACAAATCCCAGCCTCAGATTGGCATCGACCGTATCAAGGCCTTGTTCTTGAAGCTTATACGCGCGAAGCTTATTCGCCAAGCCGATGCCTCTGCCCTCCTGGCGAAGATAAATCAAAGCACCGCGGCCTTCCTTTTCAATCTTCTGCATGGCGGCTATTAGCTGGTAGCCGCATTCACACCGCTGCGAATGAAACAAATCGCCGGTCATACATTCCGAATGTACCCTTACCAGCACCGGCTCGCTATGCTCGATAGGCCTGCCATTTTCGTCAAGCTGACCTATTTCGCCTTTACACAGCGCTATATGTGGCTCGGGCGACGTTATGCTCTCATAGCCAATCAGCACAAAGTCGCCGTAGTCGGTAGGCAAATTTACACATTCGACCCGCTTAATTTGACTTTCCCGCTGCAGGCGGTATTCTATCAGCTTGGCGATTGAGACGATTTTCAAATCGTGCTTTGCGCAGAATTGCAGAAGCTGCGGCACCCTCGCCATTGAGCCGTCCTCGTTCATAATCTCACAAATGACGGCGGCCTGCTTAAGACCTGCCAGCCGGAGCAGATCAATCGAGCCTTCCGTTTGCCCTGCCCGAACCAGGACGCCGCCCTTGCTGGCTCGCAGGGGAAAGACGTGCCCTGGCCGAACAAGGTTGCCGGCCTTTGCCTCATCGGCAATAGCAGCTTGAATTGTCGTGGCCCGGTCGGCGGCGCTGATGCCCGTAGTTATGCCTTCAGCCGCATCTATGCTGACGGTAAAAGCTGTGCCAAACCGAGAGGTATTCTCCAGCGTCTGCTGGTATAAACCAAGCGAATCGCATTTCTCGGGTGTGAGCGGCAGACAGATAAGCCCTCGCCCGAATTTGGCCATAAAGTTGATAATCTCAGGCGTTACCTTCTCGGCGGCGCAAACCAGGTCGCCTTCGTTCTCCCGGTCTTCAGCATCAACCAGGACAATCATCTTGCCCCGGCGAAGCTCCTCAAGCACTTCTGGTATTTCGCTAAATTCTGCCGGCATGCCCACATCTCGCGGGTCGTAAACCTGTGGTAAAACCACAACAACAGAACCGCCAAATAAATTTGGCGGCTAAATATTTAGCCCTGCAATTCATTGCGGGGTTCTCCACTAACTATTCTGCTCGTATTGTTCAATATAGCGGCTTCCATTGCGAATGTAAATAAGAGTCGCCAGAATAGCGGTGCCCGCCGCCGACCACCACAGCGTGCGAAGGAACCATATCCAGCCGGGGATGGCGCCGGAAATCTCAGGCGCAAGCAGAATCGCCCCCACCATCACCAGCTGTAGGGTGTTGGCAATCTTGCCGNNGGTCTTTGCCGATTATCAAAACCACGACTGTCGGCGGCAGTAAAAACTCGTCGGCGACCTTTCCACGCTGAGACGATAGCAGCAGGCACGCCGAAATGATCAGCAGCTTATCTGCAACCGGGTCCAGAAAAATGCCGAGCTTAGTGATTTGCTTTTTTGTCCGGGCCAGGTATCCGTCAAGACCGTCGCTAACTGCCATGACAAAGAAAACGCCGAATGATGCGTACCGAATCAGGTTCTGCACCGCCCGGTTAAGCTCAGGAGAGTTTATCTTCAGCATACAAATGACGAAAGGAACTACCAAAAGAATCCTAAGTATCGTCATCCGATTGGCCCAGCTCAATCCCATAGCGTCCATCCATTGACAATTGATTGTTAAAGATCGCCTGCCGAGCGATTCTATACTTTAATATGGTAAATCATCGCGGCCTGTTTGGCAACAAAATGCCCGTCTCTTAATCTACCTGATGCGCACTTGGAAGTGAATTCCGATCGGGCGTGTGTTTCGGTGCCGAAGGCCGTCCGGCAGATATGGATGATGTTACGGCAGAGTCCGGCGGGGCCTGGCGATGAGCAAAAGACTCCCGCCGGCATATCGCGATCTGTC
>JAFNGF010000142.1:0-9241 GCA_017885385.1 Planctomycetota bacterium | reverse complement strand
GTCCGTGCTTGATTCCCATTGCTCGCTCTGGAAGCGGTAAAAGTAGCCAGTGTGATAGTAATGGCTGGGAAAGCCGACTACAACGTAGACGCTGCGCCCAGAATCGTAATCCATCTCCACACCCTGGTATTTATGCCGATAGCCGTGGGCAGGAGCGTGCGGAGGAGGACCACCGCCGGGCTTTCCGCCCCCGCTAATCCTCAGGCTCTGGCAAGAGACCAGCGTCCACGCCGCGCAAAATAGCGCAATGACCCATAAGGATAGAAGCTTGGACTTCATAGTTACGCCTCGCATCATAACAGGTCAGAAACGTGCATGATTATCGTTATCACTATAAATATATCGGCTTATCGCGGAAAATATATTAGCCGAACCCGCAGTTCAGGCAAAGCATGCCGCATAGCGGAACGTTTAGCAGTTTAATTTGCTTGAAGTGGAAAGCCGCAATGATATAATTCGGCCCGGCAATAAAAGGATTGGGAAATGGCTCTGCTAAACGTCAATATCGATCATGTTGCCACGGTAAGGCAGGCTCGGCTGACCGACGAGCCGGACCCCATCTGGGCGGCGGTGCAGTGCCAGTTGGCCGGCGCAAACGGCATTACGGTTCATTTGCGCCAGGATCGCCGCCACATAAACGATAGGGACGTCAGGCTGCTAAAAGAAGCCGTTGTGTGCAAATTGAATCTTGAGATGTCCATGACCGAGGAGATAGTAAAAATCGCCGAGCGAATAAAACCCGACCAGGTTACGCTGGTGCCCGAAAAGAGGGCTGAGCTGACCACCGAAGGAGGGCTGGATTGTCTCCAGCAGAAGGAGCGCCTCGCCGAGGTCGTAAAAAGGATGCACAAAAAAGGCATCCTGGTGAGCACTTTTATTACGCCGGAGAAGGAGCAGATAATCGCCTCCGCAGAAGCCGGCTGCGACGCGGTGGAGCTTCATACCGGCATGTACGCCAACGCCAAAGGGCACAAAACCGTCGAAAAAAGGCTCGCTGAATTAGCGGCGGCAAAGGATTTCGCAAAGGAAAGTGGTCTGGTTGTTCACGCGGGTCACGGCTTGACATACCGCAACATCGCAGGACTGGCGCGAATAGAAGGCCTGTGCGAGCTCAATATCGGCCACAGCATCGTTGCAAGGGCGATATTCGTGGGCATGCAGCAGGCAACCGCGGAAATGATAAAACTTATAAATCGATACAGTGTGTCGTTATGAGTTTGTTGTTCGTCGACGGACACTTAGAATCAGCGAACAGCGAACAATGAACGGCGAACAACAAAACAAGGAGGCTGGAAATGTTTACAGGAGCCATGGTGGCGATGATTACACCTTTTCAAGATGGTGACATCGACTGGCAAACCCTGGATGAGGTGATCCGTTTTCAATTAGAAAACGGCATCGACGCGATAGTGCCGGTGGGCACGACAGGCGAATGCCCAACCTTAACTCACGAAGAGCACAAAAAGGTCATCGAAAGAGTGGTCAAAACGGTGGGCGGAAAAGTGCCTGTTATTGCGGGGGCCGGCTCAAACAGCACGGCAGAAGCCATCGAGCTGACCGCATTTTCCAAAAAGGTCGGCGCCGATGCGACTTTGCAGGTCTGTCCCTACTACAACAAGCCCACTCAGGAAGGATTCTACCAGCATTTCAAAGTCATATCTGAAGAGATTGATCTGCCGATGGTGCTATACAACATCCCCGGCCGGTGCGGAGCCGGGCTGACGCCCCAGACGGTTGCTCGCCTGGCGGAGCTTGACAATATCGTTGCCATCAAGGAGGCAACCGGAAGCCTGGACCAGGCCAGCGAGATTGCCAGCCTTTGCGACATAACCATTATTTCCGGCGACGACTCGCTTACTCTGCCGCTGGCTTCGATTGGCGGCAAGGGCGTCATAAGCGTGGTGGCCAACATCATCCCCGCTGATGTCAAGGCAATGACCGATGCTATTCTGGAAGGCGACTTTACCACCGCTTTGAAATGGCACAAAAAGCTGTTCATGCTGTGCAAAAGTATGCTGACTCTGGCGACAAATCCCATACCTATCAAGGCTGCGATGGCAATGCTGAATATGTCCTCCGAAGAACTGCGACTGCCGATGACGCCTCTGGAGGACAGCAAGAAAGCCATCCTGCGACAGACATTGAAAGATTACGGTCTCCTGGACTGAGATTCGTTGCTGCGCCCAATCTGCGCATCAAGTTCGTCGAGTCCAAAGCCCTCCGCGGTAACAATATGCCTGCGGTCGGTCAGGATTAGCCACGGCAGCGAACGCACGCCCCAGGCGAAACGGGTCTTTTCAGCATCGCCTTCGAGAAGCCCGACCGGGAAAGAAATGTTATTCGTTTTAAGCCATTCATTAAGTTCGTTTTCACCAATTTTTGAGGCCTGAATAACAACGACGACAGCATCTTTTGCCTTAAGCTCTTGGGCCTCTTTGCTCAGTTCCAGAATACAATTTCTCGACGGCCTCTGCTGCGTATCAAAGAAACAAACCAGAATCATCTTGTTGCCGGTATTGGCTGACGATTCGGCAGAGCCCGCGAAGCGCACCGAAATTGAAAGNNGTTATTGCGGAGGTGCTGCACAGCAGTTTCACTGAAGGCATTGACTGAGGTAACATGCAAAAATTCCAGCAACTTCAGACCTTCAAGGTAGCGCAGCCCTCTATCAGTTAAATTGCCGTCATCGATGGTCAAATAGTTTAGCGTTTTCATATCGGATAGAAACTTAAGTCCCTCGTCGGTCAAGCGGGGCCCGCCGACACCAAGACGCTCAATGCGGGGTAGCCGGGCAAGATGCCTGATACCCTTATCGGTGAAATCACGCGGCTCGATCTGTACCCATTTGAGCCGCTTAAGGCTATCCAGACACGCCAGGTCCGCGTCGGTGAATACCTCGCCTGACTTCGGTGCGAAATCCAGCATCAGGTCTTCCAGATTGGCTAAGCCCGACAGGTCTAATATAGCGCCGCCACGCCGCAAATCTTTCACGCGCAGCGTTGTCAGGTTAGACAGTGAGTTTAGCTGGGCCAGGCCCGAGATGGTTATGTTGGCATCCCAGACATACAAAGTTGTCAAAGATTTTATTCCAGCTAACTTCGCCAACCCTTTATCAGTGACATTGTCACAGCCGAACAGATGGAGCGATTTTAGTTTGGCCAATTTTGCTATGTGATCCATGCCCGCATCGGTAATACCGATGCTGCCAATACTGAGTTCCTCAAGGCCGGTGCACCTGGCAAGGGCTTCTAAACCTTTGTCGGTATAGTATTCGGTGTTCCTTTTGGGATCGTTGTAATGTATCCTGGAGATGTGAAGCTGCCTGAGGTTTGGTAATTGACCAAGATAAGTTAGGCCGGTGTCGGTGATGCCCCTCTGTTCCTGGGGCAGGTTGAGGTGCTCGAGTGTCTTGATTTGACTCAGATACGCCAGCCCTCTGTCGGTGACTTGGGAGCCGCCGATGTCTAACTTCTTCAGCGAACGTGTCTTTGTCAGATGAGCCAAGCCATCGTCGGTAATGCCTCTTATCCCACCCAGGCATAGGATTTCCAGCTTGGGCATCTGGGCTATGTGGACTAGGCCCGCGTTTGTTATGCTGGCCCGACCTTCGTAAACGGACAGTATCCTCAATGCGGGGAGGTTCTGCAGGTGGACCAATCCGTTGTCGGTGAAGTGAGTACTGTAGAGACACAGGTACTCAAGTCGCGGCAACCCGCGAAGGTGCGCAAGGCCGGCATCACCCATGCGTTCTCCCCAGAGAGCCAACTCTTCCAGTGTGGTCAGCTTCGCCAGATGACGCAGGCCCGCATCTGTGACCTGACTGCCAAGTTCTCCGAAGTACAATCGTTTCAATAAGGGCAACTCGGCCACATACGCCATGCCCACGTCAGTCACGCGATATGGCAGTTCCAACTCTTCCAAAGACGACAACTTCCCGATGTACTTGAAGCCTCTATCCGTGACGTCGGTACGGTCCAAGCCCAAGTGCCTTAATCCGGTCAGATATGCGATATGCTCCATGCATTGATCGGACGGTTTGTCAGGCTCCGCCAGCAGGACACTGAAACCAAGGCTGTAGAGGTCGTCCGGTCCAAGCTTCGAAAGCCATGACAAGTCCTTCCAGCCGGTCCGACGGACGGTGAGAAACAGGCGCTTGCCGGCAGGCACATGAACTTCACCCTGCGCCTCGCCCAGATACTGCGATGCACCCTCACCCGTGTCTGTCCAGTGGAACCAGGCGTTCAGTTGCCTGACCAAGCCTGCATCTTTTATATAAACCTGGCCCACCGACCTGTCTTTGGGAAAATAAACCACTCGTTCTTTAGCCGGTATCTCGGCAGACTCTGCCTGTTTAGATCCAGATTTACGCAGCAGATCCCAGGCGCTGCTTCGCTTTTCTACCGCCGTTTGCTGTGCAGCCACCCTTGAACCAGGCGGCACAAAACCTGCGCCGATCAGCAACATAATTAGGATTGTTCTCTTAGCGTTTCGCATTTTCGGTCCCCTTAATTTTCTCATTGAGTTCGTCAAGCCCGAAGCCTTCCACAACGACAATAAGGCCAACACTCAACCCTACCGCTGGTTACAAACACTCACACCACCATAAGTTGATGCGTGACTATGGATTTTGTTACAGGAAATATGCCAGAGGGTTGTTACTGGCCAAACCATTGTTGCGCTTGGTGATAGGCTTGCACCGTGGCCGAAACCATATTGCTGACTGAGTGATTTGCTCGCAGGTAGTTCTGGGCACCCTTGGCGAGCTTGCGTGCAAACTCGGCCCTATCGAACAACTGTTGTAACCTGCCCCTGATACTAAGCTCATCACTGGGATCAAAAACAGTAGCTGTCTGATCCTCGATAATCAAATCATCGACGCCGCCTTTGGATGCTGCGACGGCCAAACCCACGCTCATCGCTTCCAGCAACAGAGGATTAAAAGCGGCATTCGGACGGGGCTGAATAAAAATGTCGCCGGCGGCAAGAACCGAACGCCAGGGTCTTAGCCGGGGCACTATAGTGACCGTCTGCGACAGATCAAGCGCAGCTAACAATTTGCGTAATTGTCTTTCCGCCCGGCCCTCTCCCATTACCACCAGCGCAAATTCGTACCCCCCAACCGCCAAATGCCTCACTGCGCTGAACAAGTTCTCAAAGTCGGCTACATTGTCTAAAGGATGGGCCGTGAGCACACTGGTCAAGTGGGAAGGCTCGGAAAAGCACCGGGTTTTCTCTTCCACGAACGTGCCTATATTTATCTGCTCGATCCGCTCAGCAAGGCGCGGATAAGCTCTGGCAATATCATCGGCAATACTCTTGGCCGGCACAATGATTCTCGCACAGTGCTGCCACGAGATAGAAAGGCGTGTGCCTGCCCCACACAGTGAGTTTATCATTAGCACATACGGCAAGCCCAATTGATCAGCTAATAGTCTTGTCAAGCTCGCTTTGCTTTCGCACAGGCAGTGCAGCACAGTGGGCTTAAACTTTAAGAGCTGTTCAACAAGCCACTTTCTGTTCTGATGTCCCAGCAGCGGCAGGTTGATAATCGGATGCCTGATAATTTCAGCCGACCCGGAAAGCACCGAATCAACGTCACAACCCGGCGGACAGACTAAAAGCACGGGTATGGCTTCATCTGCCAACCCCACCAACAGGTGCTCCAGAAACGTCGAATACTCAGACACTGTGTGTTCCGACGCGATCAAGGCAGGCCGGACAGACTTATCCGGGGGCACCTGCGGTACTATGTCTTCCGGCTGCTCCTTCATGCCCTTATATTACTTCAATCGCCGTTTGTTGGCCATTACAAAAGACAAAACCTATGCTCGCTTCAAATGTCGGCCGATTACCCGCTCAAATCGTAGAAATGCGGCATAGAAAAGATAGGTAGGTAGAGTTCTTTAATTGCGCAGACCAGCGTTTTTTTGCTTAAAATGCGATGGCTGGGCAAGACGGGCAGGATTTGTCAAAAACATTTTGAAAAAATGGGAAAAAAGTCTTGACTTTTCTGCAGAACTAACTGCAATTGAGTGTTTGTGAGACGTGAGTGAGGCGTGTTTAGGGAGTTGAGGGGCACCCTTCCAGCAGTTGAGTAAGAAATCTAGAATTTACGCGCTTCGCGCAAAATGTAGAAATTTGGAGGAGAAATATCATGAAGATAAAACTAATAATTTTTATCGCACTTGCAACCCCATGTATCCCACTCTCGCTTTTCGTAAATAAAGCAATAGCTGTTCCAGTCGTTCAACTTGGTGACCACCTTGAGGTAATAGGCACTTACAAAACAGGCACAAAAACAGTTAGTTCACTGTGTTCTGCATGGGGTTATGAAATTTCGGATTTTCAATATGTAACTATAACAAAAGCTGAAACATTGTGGGAGAAGGTTGGGGAATTTTCCCCGACCGAAGGTAAGATTAGGATTTGGCCATATTTATGGGGGGAGTGGGTAATTGGTAAAGTTGTATTCAATAATACCCCCTTATATTTTGGAAAATACTATGATTCCATAAAGCTGGAATTGTTGCTTGAAGGTCCTGTTTCCGGTTCATATCCTGGTGGTTTCACGCTGTCTGTAACGAAAGAAGGATTAATTAGTAATGTATCTCCTGCAGAGGAAGTTCCTACAGTTATCGAAATAGCAGAAGGTGGATGGAGTCTTATTACAATTCCTTTTAGGTTTATCTTTAGAGGGATTTTTGACCCATCTATGGTAGTCGTCATAGAAGATATGGGAATTTCAAATCCTATGATAGGAAGTTTTTCTCCATCAGGTGCCTATTTTTATGATATTGCAGAAGGAACGAATTATTTTGATATAGGGTCATTTAGTGTATCTGACACTGCCGAAATAGGCTGGTCGGCAACTCAAAACTTTAAGATTTCCTTTTTAAATCCAGACAGTCCAACGGATTATAGCTCACTTACTGGATCTTTTGATGTCAGAGTTGTCCCCGGACCCGTTGTTCCCGTACCCTCCGCTCTGCTCCTTTTAGGCTCTGGTCTGGCGGGTGTAATTGGTCTTAGGAGAAAGAGGCTGCTTAAGTAGGCGTAAAAACTTTAAGAGAGGCCGGCAGCCAACTTCGGCGGGATACCTGCTAATTCTTGCGCTGAACTTGCGGGCTTTGGGTGATCTGCCTTGTCAACTCGTCCAGGAGCGCCCTCATTTTCGGGTCGGATTCTCTGGCCCCACCTATTTTGCTGCAGGCGTGCATCACCGTTGTATGGTCTCTTCCGCCCAGATGCCCGCCAATTTCTTCCAGGCTATGTCCAGTCAGGCTCCGCGCTAAATACATGCAGATCTGTCGCGGCAAGGCTATGCTCTGGCTGCGTTTTTTGCCGTGCAAATCTCCAAGCCGAATGTCGAAATGCCTCGTTACCACCTCGACAATGTCGGTGATGCTTATGTGTCTGGCCGCTAATCGAATCTGTCCTTCCAGAGCTGTCTGAGCCAGCTCAATGCTGATCGGTTCGCCGGTAGTGATAGACAAGGCATAGATCGTTGTCAAAGCCCCCTCCAGCTCCCTGATATTTGCGTGCAGCTGCCGGGCAACGTATTCCGCTATCTCCTGTGATATGCTCAAGCCTCGAAGGTGGGCTTTTTTTTGCACTATGGCGACTCTGGTCTCATAGCTCGGAGGGTCGATCCTGGCGACCAAACCCCAGTTAAATCTGCTGATCAAACGCGCTTCAAGAGAAGGTATTTCAGCCGGTGGGCTGTCGGCACTTAGAATGATCTGCTTGCCGTCGTTGTAAAGGGCATTAAACGTGTGGAAGAATTCCTCTTGGCTCTGCTCACGTTCGCGCAAGAACTGAATGTCATCGATTACGAGCATATCGACCGTTCGAAATTGGCTCTGGAAACCAAGTAAGTTTCCCTCTTCGATGGCTTTGATAAAACGATTGACAAATTGTTCGCAGCTCAGAAGCTGGATTATGCCGCCGTCAAAATTCTGCCTGGATAGATAACAGACGGCGTGCAAGAGATGCGTTTTGCCCAAGCCGGAGCTGCCGTAGAGAAAAAGTGGGTTGTAAGTGTTTCCGGGCGACTGGCTGACTGCGACACAACTGGCGTGCGCAAGCCGATTGCTCGGCCCGACGACGAAATTCTCAAACGTGTAGTCGGGGTGCAGCTTGAGCTCGCACTCGCCGTGCCCGCGGGGATAGGCGGTTTTACCCGCAGCGCAAGCGCTGAAACCAACGGTGACCAGATGCCCGGTTATCTGCTGCGCGGCCCGTGTAAAACTGGTTTTGCAGTTGTCGCGCAAAAACTGAGCTGTTGCCTCGTCCGGACAGGCGATACTGAGCGCCCCGCCGTCGAAATGCAGAACCGTCAACCGCTCGAACCAATTCCGCGCGTTGGCCGGGTCGAGCGCTTTTGCACGGTCCAGTATAGCAGCGAAGATGCTTTCAACTTCTTGAGCCGGCATAAAAACGTCCCTGTCAAAGGCTTCAGCAATTAGCTTACACAAAGGTCCTGCTTTGGCAAGTGGATCCTCGCTGCTCGATGCTCGTCGAGTGCCGAGAATCGAGCCACAAGAATCGAGCATGCTGTGTTCTGTGATTGGTCAGAACCTCCACCAAATGATCTCGGTCTCACATCGACTTGGTGTGGCGTAGGGTTCCCGCTGCGCGGGCGCCCCAAACGACGCCGTGAATTTAACCAGCCCGGACCGCCTTGTCAAACAAAAAGCAATTGACAATTGCCAATTGTAAATTGACAATTGAAAAAGGCTATGGGAATCTTCGCCAAAACAGCAGAGTATCTAAAAGACCGATTGGGAAAAACCCGCGACAAGATCAGCACTTCCCTTTCGGCGGTGCTAAGGCTGGGTAGAAATATCGATGAAACCCTGCTCGGCGAGCTGGAAGAAACGCTGATAAGCGATGACATCGGCGTAGAAACGACCGAGAAGCTCATATCATCCCTGCGGCAAGCTTACCGCAGCAGGCAAATCGCCACGACCGACCAAATCGTGCCGTTTCTTAAGGAACAGATTAAGAACTATTGGCCGGCCCAGGACAGGCAGCTACGTCTTGCCGACACCGGCCCGACCGTCATTCTGATTGCGGGGGTGAACGGTACGGGCAAAACTACCAGCATCGCAAAATTGGGCTACATACTGACCCAGAACGGAAAGAACGTCATCGTCGCCGCCTGCGATACCTTCCGCGCCGCGGCGATAGAGCAGCTGACTATCTGGGCCGAGCGCATCGGCGTGCAAATTGTAAAGCACCA